>PFFZ01000080.1:1987-3519 GCA_002781805.1 Nitrosopumilales archaeon CG15_BIG_FIL_POST_REV_8_21_14_020_37_12 | reverse complement strand
AGCTCCGACTAGAAGCTACTGCAATGCTCTTGTCAGGCGAGCCTACAATCATAGTTTCCACAGTATCGTGCATTTACTCTTTGGGAAATCCTCAAGACTGGGAAGACTTGTCAATATCGATTCGTGTTGGCGATGCAATCAAGCGAACCAGTCTGATCAAAAAATTTGTTGATGCAAGGTACGAAAGAAATGATACCGAAGTTGCACCGGGAAACTTTAGGGTCAAAGGGGACACCATAGATATCATTCCTGCATACTCTGAGGATATAGTTAGAATCTCTATGTTTGGAGACGAGATTGAAAAAATTCTTTTGCTTGACTCAGTCTCATTAAAAGAAAAACGCAGCATATCTCAAATGAAGATCTTTCCTGCAAAACACTATCTTATTGCAAAAGATGTACGAGAAAGAGCCATTCAGTCAATCAAAGATGAGCTTGATTCTAGGCTGCCTGAGCTAAATGAGCTGGAAAAACAACGACTTGAAATGAGAACAAAATTTGACTTGGAGATGATTGAAGAGCTTGGGTATTGTTCTGGGATTGAAAATTATTCCAGGCATTTTGATGGACGCAAACCCGGGGAAAAAGCGTTTTGCCTGATGGATTTTTTTGGCAAAGACTATCTTCTAGTCATTGACGAATCCCATGTGACGCTGCCTCAACTTCATGGCATGTACAAAGGAGACCATTCAAGAAAGAAAGAGCTTGTTACATATGGCTTTAGGCTGCCAAGCGCATATGACAACCGCCCTCTAAAATTTGAGGAGTTTGAAGATTATATCAAAAACACCCTGTTTGTTTCAGCGACCCCTGGAGAATATGAGAAAAAAATCTCCTCTCAGATAGTTGAACAGTTGGTAAGGCCTACTGGCTTGCTTGACCCCTTGGTGGAGGTACGACCTACAAGCAACCAGATGGATAATCTGGTTGAGGAGATTAACAAGCGCGCATCAAATAATGAGCGTGTTCTGGTCACGACTCTGACAAAAAGAATGGCCGAAGATCTGGCCGAGTACCTCTCAAAGAAACAAGTACGTGTGCGTTACATGCACTCTGAAATTGAAGGGTTGCAAAGGACTGAATTAATCCGGCAGCTGCGTCTTGGCGAGTTTGATGTTCTTGTTGGAATAAATCTCCTCAGGGAGGGACTTGACATACCTGAGGTCTCACTTGTTGCCATCTTGGATGCTGACAAGGAAGGGTTTCTGAGAAACTTTACCAGTCTGATTCAAACGTTTGGAAGGGCTGCCCGTAACGTCAACGGCTCTGTCATAATGTACGCTGATCACATGACTATGTCTATGAAAAATGCCCTTGAAGAAACAAAAAGGCGTAGGCAAAAGCAGATCATATACAACAAAGAACACAACATCACTCCCCAGACAATCATCAAATCAGTTCCAGAGCAAGTCACATCCTTGGATGATTCAAAGTTAAAGTCATCGCATGATCTTGCATCTGACATAATTGACTTGGAAGCGCAAATGAAGATATACTCTGATGATCTGGATTTTGAGCGAGCAATAGAGTGC
>PFFZ01000080.1:1684-1977 GCA_002781805.1 Nitrosopumilales archaeon CG15_BIG_FIL_POST_REV_8_21_14_020_37_12 | reverse complement strand
TAAAAAGACTAGAAAAGGAGATCAAACTAAAAGATGCAAGAAAATAAACTAAAAATTCGCGGTGCCAGACATCACAATCTAAAAAACATCGACATTGACATCCCAAAAAACAATCTTGTTGTAATCAGCGGGTTGTCTGGCTCTGGTAAATCCACTTTGGCATTTGATACAATTTATGCCGAAGGCCAAAGGCGCTATGTCGAATCTCTTTCTGCATATGCAAGACAATTTCTTGAAATGATGGACAAGCCTGATGTGGACTCTATTGAGGGATTGTCTCCTGCTATTTCGAT
>PFFZ01000080.1:260-1361 GCA_002781805.1 Nitrosopumilales archaeon CG15_BIG_FIL_POST_REV_8_21_14_020_37_12 | reverse complement strand
TTGATAGGCAAAAATGGCACAACATCGAGATTGTAGTTGATAGAATTCAGATTGAAAAATCTGAGCGCTCCAGGCTGTTTGAGGCAATTCAAACAGCAATAAAGGCATCAAAGGGGGACGTCATGATTTCATCAGAAAGATCTGAGAAGATATTTTCTCAAAACAATGCATGTCCTTATTGTGGGTTGACCATTGGCGAATTGGAGCCTAGGACATTTTCTTTCAACTCTCCGTTTGGCATGTGCAAGACCTGTAATGGTCTTGGAGTAAAAATGGAGTTTGACGCTGAGCTTGTCATTCCTGATAAAACCAAATCTATACTTGATGGTGCAATCGTTCCATGGAGTGGCAGGTTTTCCTCATTTAGGAGGCAAGCACTACGGGCTGTAGGCAAAAAGTTTGGTTTTGATCTAATGACTCCAATTGAAAAAATAAAATCAGAGCATTTGAAAATTATTTTGCGCGGCAGCGACGATCTGATTGACTTTAGATATCGTTCAAAGTCCGGAGACTCTTCTTGGCAGTACACTGATGCGTTTGAGGGCGTACTGGAAAACCTCCAACGTGTTTTCATGGAGACTGATTCAGAATCAAAGCGTGAATGGCTAAAACAATTCATGAGGGATACTCCGTGCAATGCATGCAATGGCAAAAAACTAAAACCCGAGTCACTGGCTGTCAAAATCAACGACAAGGGAATAATGGATGTATGTGACATGTCCATAGATAGTTGCTATGACTTCTTTTCAAATCTGAAACTTTCTGAAAACGAGCAGTACATTGCACGTGATGTGTTAAAGGAAATCAAAGAACGGCTAGAGTTTTTAATGAACGTGGGTTTGAACTATCTCACACTTAATCGCCTAAGCTCCACCCTGTCTGGTGGCGAATCTCAACGAATCCGTCTGGCTACCCAAATTGGATCAAATCTGACTGGAGTGTTGTATGTGCTTGATGAGCCTACCATAGGACTCCATCAACGTGATAACGAGCGTTTGATAAAAACGCTAACAAAGCTACGAAATCTTGGAAATACCGTCATTGTAGTGGAGCATGACGAGGAAGTAATACGAAATTCAGACTGGATTGTGGACCTGGGTC
>PFFZ01000080.1:0-211 GCA_002781805.1 Nitrosopumilales archaeon CG15_BIG_FIL_POST_REV_8_21_14_020_37_12 | reverse complement strand
AAAGATTCTAAACGGACACAAGTCTGTCACTGGCGCTTATCTGAAAGACAACTCGTTGATCCGACTGGAAAACAAGCAGAGAAACAACTATGGCTCTCTTTTGATCAGGGGGGCGTCTGAAAACAATCTAAAAAACATTGACGTTGAAATTCCGTTGGGTCTTTTTGTAGCCGTTACTGGCGTGTCAGGTTCTGGCAAATCTACCCTGATC
>PFFZ01000095.1 GCA_002781805.1 Nitrosopumilales archaeon CG15_BIG_FIL_POST_REV_8_21_14_020_37_12 | reverse complement strand
ACTAATTTTGGTTCAATGTAATATGGTAATGATGGATTTGTTAAAGTGCCTGGCATGAACCTTCCAAGTAATTTTTTTGAGCCCAGAATCTCACAAAATTTTTCAATTGGTGTATTAGCATATTGCCTTGCTGAACATACAATAAGCTTGTCTGTGCCTAAACGGTTGATGAATTTAGCAGCAGTTTGAATCTTTTCCAATGTGATGTCTAAATCTAGCATGTAGAGTCCTTCGGGGCTAGCCTTTGTGATAAATGGTTTCATGAATTTGGTTTTTACTTGTGTTCCTACTCTAATTCCTGTAGATAGGATCTTCTTTTTGATGTCAGATGCTTCTGTTTGTTGGCTCATGGCGATTTTAAATCTCTATCATACCGCGTATTAAATCATGCTCTGATAGGCGTATAAGTTCATTTAATTTTGCCACTCTTTCTCCTCCAACAACGCCAACTTTGAGCATTTTTGACTTTGTGGCAAGACCGATATGGGAAATATGGGAATCTGTAGATTCTCCTGATCTATGGGATGTGACTAGTTTTATGTTGTTTTGATTTGCCAAGTTTGCAAATTCTATTGCATCATAAAGGCTTCCAGCTTGATTTACTTTGAGAATTGCTGCATTGCATGACTTTGAACCGATTGCCTTCTCTAAGATATTCTTGTTAGTGACTGTTAGATCATCTCCAGTGATCATTGTTTTCGGAAATTTTGCAGTAATCTCTGCCATATCTGCAAATGCTTCTTCATGAACCGCATCCTCTGCATAAATTAATTTGTATTTTTCAATAATGTTTGAAGCAAACTCTATTTGCTCTTCTGGCGAATTTTCAAATCTTGCCCTGTTGTATATGTATCTCTGCTTTTTTTCATTCCATTGTGTTGATGATGCAAAATCCACTCCTAGTGATACTTCTTTTCCTAATGTGAATCCCAATGTTTCACAAGCCTTTGCAGCAAACTCTAATGCCTTTTCATTGTCTAATTTTGGCGCCCAACCTCCCTCGTCTCCTCTGCCATTAGTAAAACTGGGATCTTCTTTTTCTAGGATGCCTCGTAATTCTTTGTGAACTAGTAAATTTGTTTCAATGGCATCTCTAATTGATTTTGAACCTGTTGAGCAAATCAAAATCTCTTGAATATCTGGAGTACCTGGACCTGCATGCGCACCTCCGCCCAAAATATTTCCTAATGGAAATGGAAATTTGAATGAAGATTCTGGTGATAATGTCTGAAACATTGGTTTATTCAATGCTTTTGATGCCGATTCTGTTGCTGCAATAGTTACAGCAAATGCTAGAGCTCCGCCAATCTCAGAATAGTTTGATGATTCATCTAGGCTTTTCAAAGTATCGTGGATCGTTTTAAGATCTGATGATTCTAACCCGATAAATTTTTGAGCATTGTCATTTAATATTTTGAGACTCTCTTCTGGTTTTCCATTGGGAAAGCTTACTGCCTCATATTTTCCAACACTGGCTCCTGAAGGCGCACAAACTCTGCCTAAAAATTGATTGTCTGATATTATGTCTACTTCAATTGTCTTGCTGCCTCTACTGTTGTATAGGACACGTCCTTTAATTGATGTGATCTTTGGCAAATTACTCTAGCTCAGATTGGACTTCTTGGTGTCTTCTCTGTATTGCTTCATAGAATGGAATTATTTGCTGTATTGTCTCAAGTGATGTTAGTAACATTCTTCTGCAACAATACCTTGTAATTCCTAAAGCGTCAAGAACTTTTGCAGGATCTTCTCCTGCTCTAACTTT
The DNA here is from genome assembly GCA_002781805.1 of Nitrosopumilales archaeon CG15_BIG_FIL_POST_REV_8_21_14_020_37_12. Lineage (GTDB taxonomy): Archaea > Thermoproteota > Nitrososphaeria > Nitrososphaerales > Nitrosopumilaceae > HKST03. Next base: position 9,713 of record PFFZ01000095.1, on the reverse strand, counting down.
ATTTTGGTAATTGTCATGTTTGTCTGCAATCAAATTTCCACATGTAAAACATCTGACAGGAATTAACATACGAACAAAAAAGTAACCAAGGATTATAAAAACCATGCAAGAAAAATTTCTTGCGGGCGTCGCCCAGCCTGGCCAAAGGCGCTAGCTTGAGGGGCTAGTCTCTTAGGAGTTCGTGGGTTCAAATCCCATCGCCCGCATAAAACATATGAAAATTGACTCATTTTTGAAATTTACTTAGTGCTTTGATCAGGTCTGATCTTCTTTTTTCTTCTGTAATCGCACCTCGAGCATCTTCAACCAAAATTCTATTCACATCGATTTTTCTTCTTGATTCCTTCACTACTTTATCATACATTGAAAATGGATATAATTCCAAATAGAGGGTTTCCATTATATCAAAAATTCTAATTGCCTCATCAATATCCCCTATTCTAATTTTGTCAAAAACCATTCGTTTCAATTCTCCTACACAATCCAGTAATCCAAGTATATATGATTCTGGCATCACGTTCAGTTTTTTCTCATCTGGGATCTCTTTTTTTTCAAAAATTGCCACAAGGCATGCTGCCTCTACAAATTCTTGCTCTGGTGTAATTATGTATTTTCTAAGATCATCGGTTGCCTTTTTTTGATATTTCTTCAAAAGTATTTCTGCTTGTTTTAGATTATTTTTTGCAGATTTGATGTCTCCTTTGTGGACTGAAATAATTGATCTGCTGCAAAGAATTATCACCTCTCTTGTGTTTTTTAATAAAAACTCTCTAGCATCTTGAATATCTGATAATGATTTTGCAATTTTATTTAATGATGATTTTATATTTCTGAGTGACATGTATGGGATGTTAAAAAGCTAGGATAAAGTCGTTTGCCAAAGCTCTTATTTTGGAATGATCTTCTAGTACTTTATGGAAATTACTGTGGATCAAATGTATCAAATTGAAAATAATGGCCATGCCATGGGGTTTTTAAAAAAATTCATGATGGAAAATGCTGGGGCAGCGTCTGTGAGAAGACTGATTGAAGAATTTGGTGATGTGAATTCTAAAAATATTCTGATTTTTGCTGGCCTAGGCAATAATGGTGGTGATGGATTGGTTATGGCAAGACATCTTGCAGGATATGGTGCCAAGGTAACCGTTCATCTTCTTGGCTCTCCAAACATGATTAAAACCGAAGAAAGCTCGTGGAACTGGTCTATTTTGGAAAAAATGCCTTCCATAAGACTCATGACTGGTAATGTATTGAATTTTGACTTCAAGCCTGATGTTATTGTTGACGGAATCTTGGGAACTGGAATTTCTGGTGATATAAGAGAACCATATGCAACTGCGATAAAATACATCAATAATGCTGACTGCTTCAAGTTTGCAGTAGATGTACCATCTGGACTAGACCCTCAAACTGGAAATACTGCAAATATTTTTGTAAAATCTGACTTGACTGTAACATTTCATAAAATGAAACAAGGTATACCAAAAAGAAAAGATCTGACAGGCAAACTATATGCTGAGAAGATAGGAATCCCACCAGAAGCGGAGGCAGGAGTACTCTGAAAGTTCACCAAATCCAAGTTGGTAACATGCAGAATTTTACATATATGGTTGAAGACGAAGATTCTGGAGAGGCAATCTTAATTGATCCTTCATGGGATTTGATAGAGATTGAATTAATCATAAAAAGAAACGATCTGAAAATAAAATACATTGTAAATACCCATCATCATTTTGATCATACCTTGGGAAATGAAGGGATGACAAGTTCCACATCTGCAAAAATCATACAACATGAATCTTCCGAACTAAACCATGACATATCTGTCAAAAATGGCGATGTCATAGAATTTGGAAACTCCAAATTGACTGTATACCACACTCCTGGACACTCAAAAGACAGCATATGTTTGGTCGGTGATGGGAAAATATTTTCAGGAGATACCCTTTTTGTAGGAAATTGCGGCAGAGTTGATCTTCCCGGAGGGAGTGCCAAAGAGCTGTATCACAGCTTATTTGATGTGTTGTATAAGTTAGACGATAATTTAGTTTTGTATCCTGGTCATAATTATGGGCATGCAGAGACATCGACTATTGGTAAGGAAAAAGCTACAAATCTTGTAATGCAAAAAAGAACAGAACAAGAATTTGTTGAAATGATGGGTTAGTGAGTATTTTGAATGAGTTTGAATTATTTGGAAATACTAACAAAGCACATGATTTCATCGATTCTGTAAAGACAAAGAATTTTTTGTTTTCATTCGTAATCTCTTACACCCAAACATGCGAAATTCCCGGAATAACTTTTGCAGGTGCTGACAGTGATTCTATACAGTACACTCCTCCCGCAGATGCAGAGTATTTACACTACGGCCATTGTAAGACAATCTCAAAGATTCCAATGACTCCTGATGGGAAACCAACTCCTGCATTGCTAACAAAGATTGCCTTGGAATCTGCCAGCATTCCTCACTTGGTAATTAATGCTGGAAGTAAGGTTTCTCCACAACTACCCTTTATTCAGACTGGGTTGACTTTTGGTAAGAATATCTCTGTGGAATCGGCAATGACTGATTCTCAAGTTGTACAGGCCATAGATTACGGAAGGATTGTAGGTCGAAGCCTGGCCTCTTTGACTGATTGTCTGATAATAGGTGAAAGCATACCTGGTGGGACTACAACTGCTCTTGCAGTACTTAGAGGCTTGGGATTTAATGCCAAAGTAAGCTCCAGCATTCCAAATAACCCAGTGGTTCTAAAAAATCAAATTGTAAACTCGGCGCTAAGTAGACTGGACTCTGATCATCCATATCAGGTTGTAGCAACGGTTGGTGATCCTATGATTGCATTTGTAACTGGAATGCTAAGCTCTGCATCTGAAATTTCTAAAGTAATACTAGCTGGAGGTACGCAAATGACTGCAGTTCTCGGATTTGCATCAAAAATTGGATTCAATGAGGACAATACTGCCATAGGAACCACCTCTTACATAACCAATGATGAAAGTGCCAATTTCAAAAATCTTGTTTCCCAGATTGCAGACATTCCTGCAATCGCAATTGACCCTGGATTAAAAAATTCCAAGTATGCGGGATTGAAAGCATTCTCTGAAGGATTTGCAAAGGAGGGAGTTGGTGCAGGTGGAAGTATTATTGCATCGATGCTTAAAACTGGAAATACTTCTACAAAATTTTTAGATTTGGCAGAAAAAGAATATCATCGACTTTTTACTTCACTGTAACTGATTTCGCTAAATTTCTTGGATAGTCAGGATCAGTTTCTTTTTCCAATGCTGCATAGTAAGAGAGTAGCTGAATTGGAATGATTTCTGAAATCAGATATGTTGATTCGTTTGTTTTAGGGATTTCTATCCAGTAGTCATACACATCACTTTCCTGATCCGATATGCCAATGATCTTTGCCCCACGTGCCTTGATTTCTCTTGCACTAGTCAGCATATCTGAATATGTGGCATCGTTTGGATTGATAATGATTACAAAAACGTTTGAATCCATTAACGCAAGTGGACCGTGCTTTAATTCCCCCCCTGGAATTCCCTCTGCGTGGATGTATGTTAATTCCTTTAACTTGAGTGCTGCCTCTATTGCAACGGGATAGTGGATCCCTCTTCCAAGAACGTAGATGTCTGAAATATCCTTGATGTCTTTTGCAATCTGTTGAATCTTGTATGGGTTTTCAAGAATTTTTGATATTGAATTTGATATTTCCTTAAAATCTACTGTAAAACTGCCGTTGCTTAGCTTTTCGACAATTCTATACAAAATCCCCAACTGTGATGTGAAACTTTTAGTTGCAGCAACTCCTATCTCTGGACCGCAATTCATGCCTATGACCACGTCTGATTCCCTTGCTAGCGACGAAGTTAGTAAATTTACTATTGAAATAATTTTACAGTTTTTTTGTTTTGCAATGTTTACTGCTTCTAACACATCTGCGCTTTCCCCGCTTTGTGAAATTGCAATTAATATGGAATTTGGCTCAATACTGTCTGGAGAAAATTGTAATTCGCTAGAGATTATTGGTTCTACTTTGATTTTGGCATATTTTGATAGTATTTGTTTTGCAATTAATGCTGAATTGTAACTTGTTCCACTTCCTGTAACAAAGATGTTTTTTGCATGCTTGATATAGTCTGCTGTTTTTTCAATTGCATCCAGTGTTTTTTCACCTGATCTGAGAATTGTTTCATTTTGTTCATAGATTTCTTTTAGAGTAAAGTGAGCATAATCTCCCTTGTATGCGTCTGCAAATTCTTTTGAAACTTTGGTTATCTCAATTTTTACTGAATTTCCTTCAAAATCTAAAATCTGCATTTTGTCATCGTCAATAATTACAAAGTTTCTATTGTCTAAATATATCGCGTCATCAGTATATTCAATAAATCCTAACACATCACTTGACAAAAAGAATTCATTTTTTCCAACTCCTATAATTAATGGTTCATGAAATCTGACTGCTGCAAGCTGGCCATTTTCAAACATTGCAACAAATGAATAATGTCCTTTTAACTCTGATACTGTTTTGATAATTGTCTCTTTAATGTTTTTTACATTTTCCAAATTTCTTTGAAGGAGATTTGCAATTACTTCGCTATCTGTGTCGCTTTTGAACTGATATCCCTCTTTTTCCAGATCATTTTTGAGCTCTTGAAAGTTATCTATTATTCCATTGTGGACTATTGCAATTTTCCCTGATGTGCTTGGATGTGGATGTGCATTGGCGTCCGTGACCTTTCCATGCGTTGCCCATCGTGTGTGTCCAATTCCTATTTTCCCTGGCAATCCCTCTAGGTGGACTTTAGCATTTACCTCTTCCACCTTACCAATTCCTTTCTTCAGACCGATCTGGTTATTTGATTCTGTGGCAACCCCTACACTGTCATAACCTCGATATTCCATCCTCTTCAATCCTTTGACAATGATTGGCGCAGCTGTTTCCTTGCCGTAATAACCAATTATTGAACACATGATAATCTACTATTTTGTGATGTTATTTACTGATAAAAGCCTATTATTGTAATTATTCGGTTGAAGATTTTTCAACCTCGGTAGATGCATTTGTTGGCTCCTCAGATGCTTCGACTGTTGGTTCTACAGTTGCTTGTTCTTCATTTATTTGAGCTGGTTTTGGTTCTGACTGTTTTGATTTTTCCAACATTTCCGGAATCTTGGATTCAGGTGAAAAATGAATCTCGTTTTCTTCATCTAGTGTTACAATGTATGATGGAATGTCTACTTTCCTATCGCTAATCATAACATGTCCATGAATAATTGCTTGTCTTGCTTGGTATGGCGTCTTAAACCCGAGTTTTCTTGTTACAATTGACTGTAGTCTTCTTGATAGTAAATCATCTACTTGCAAATTGAGTACGTCATCTAATGATGCAGCACCACTTACCAATCCAATTCTAGCTAATGATTTCATCAATATTGGTTCTTTTTCTTCTCTCTCTTCTTGTCTTAACGCCAATAGTGATCTTGCTTGATGTCTAACCCGAGATAATTCTGTATGTGCTTTCCATAACTCTCGTTTGGTTCTTAATCCAAATGTTCCTAAAATTTTCAACTCCTCCATTTTTAATTCATAGTTTAGAGGCCTCTTTGGTTTTCTCCAAACACGACGTGGATATTTAGGATCTCCCATCTATGCCACCTATTTCTTCTCCGTGGTTGATGCTGCAGCTGGCGCCGCTGGTGTTGCTGCAGCTGGTGCTGCTACCGCTGCAGGTGCTGCAGCTTTTGCTGGTGCTGCTTTTCCTCCTTTGGCAACTCCTACTGCACCACCCTTTCTGCCTGTTGTTCTTGTTCTCTGTCCTCTAACTTTGAGCCCATTAAGATGGCGATAACCTCTCCAACTTGCAGTTATCCTTTCTCTTTCAATATCGTTTCTTAATGTAAAATCAATGTCTGAAGTTAACAGGTGAATAGTATTTCCTGTCTCAACATCTTTTCTCCTGTTGAGGAACCAATTTGGAAAATTTCCAGCTAGTGGATTTGTGATTAGTTTTTCAATTGCTTGAACATCAGATTCTGTCAAAAATCCGATGTTTGAATTAGTGTTAATCTTTAATGAATCTAATATTGCCGTAGCAAAATTATATCCTATGCCTTTGATCTGAGTTAACCCTACTAGAACCTTTTTGGCTCCTGGAATATCATTTCCTACAATCCTAACAATATGTCTGTATTCCTGACTACTCAAGTATTCAAAAATTCTAAGTTACCCCGATAAAAACCATGCTAGGCGTCAATTGTGTCTCTTTTTCTAGTCAATTGCCATGCTCTATCTTTTTTAGATCTATGGCGTGATTTTATCTAAAATCCGCTTTTTCTGTCCAATCATTTCCTTGAATATTCCATTGATTACATTTACAGCATTTTTTGACTCCTGTCTGAGCGTCTATGTCTATACAATAGCAATGTATCCCTTTACCAGAAGAATCATTTCTGCACAGCTTTTGCATAATTATAAAAGTGATATTTTACTAATTATATTGTCTGTTTGAGTGACTTGACAAAGTTTTTTACTTCATATTTGCTGTGTTTTCTTAAATGACAGCTGACTTTGATAGGGAAAAAGTCGTAGAATGCATGTTTGATCCCGTCACTTCTTCCATACTGGCTGAATTGGAAAATGGCAGCAAGACCTGTTCTTTTTTGGCAGAAACATCGTCTATTTCTGAAAATGAAGTTTTAGAAAGACTGTCTTATTTATTAGAACATGATTTTATTTTTCAAAATATTAAAAATGGAAAACCGATTCTCTCTGCAAATGCTGAAAAACTAAATCAAATTGTAGAAAATAGTGAAAATTTTGATGCTACTATAGAAAGTTTGGAGAAGATGGACAGCTATCTGAATTAGGCTATTTCCTACGATTCTTTAATGCATATATTGCAACTACGACCATTCCTATTAATCCGACTACTAGAATGTATAGTGAAATAAATCCGATAGACTTTACACTCGCATCTGGCTCTGGCCCTATTACTCCGTAAATTCTAGATTCTTCCTGATCTGTGCTTTTGATTACTAGTACATATGTTCCAGATGAGATAATGTCAAATTTTCCTTCAAATACTTCTTTGTTAATTGACTGTGATTCAATTTCTATGCCCAAAGGATCATAGATTATTGCCGAAAATACTCCTTCTTTAAAATTGAGGATTTGCACTGCATAAATTCCATTTTTATTAATTGATTCATCTAGATCTATGCTGACTTCTAAATCACTGCCAAATTTTACATCTCCCTCCGCCTTTGCTAAATCCTCGAAAATTATTTGGTTTCCAAAAAATGATAATACAATTCCTATGGCTACCAAGCTACCGACAATAATTAATAGAATGTTGGCTTTTTGCACAATTTTTTTCATGTTGCCTTTAGTTTAAACCTAATTTTTTGATTTTTAGTGTTCTAATTGAGTTAATAAAGTTAGACATGGTTAAAAAACTTAGCCTAGGCTAAATTTTAAATAAACAATATGATCATACATAATTATGATTTTTACCCGATCTGCTCTGATGGCACTGTTGTTGCTTGTAACCTTTGGAGTCTCCTTTGCCATTCTTTCTCCTATTTTTACTGATGCTCAACTAGAGCAAAAAACATTCGTTACCCATTCAGGCAGAGTTATTGAAACTTCAGGTGAGGTATTAGATCCAGTTTACACCGTCTCTACAGTTGACTTTGATCCTGATGAATTTCTTAGAAATTTTGAATATGGTAGAATTTCGATTTCTGATAATGGTCAAACAATTAGAGATTATACTATTATAGCTGAGGATGATAAAGTGCAAGAAATTTCTCCTGGGGTTTTTTATAATGTTTGGACTTTTAATGGGACTGTACCCGGTCCGACAATTCGTGCAACTGAAGGCGATCTGGTCAGAATTCACTTCATTAACAATGGCTCAAAATCACACACTATGCATTTTCATGGAATCCATCCTGCAGAAATGGATGGAGTATTTGAGATCGTTGGAGGAAATGGAGGCCAATTTACCTATGAGTTTGAGGCAGCTCCGGTAGGAGTTCATCCATATCATTGCCATGTGATGCCTTTGGAGGAGCATATAGTCCATGGACTGTATGGTGTTTTCATTGTAGATCCAAAAGAAGGTAGGCCTCCAGCCGATGAATTGGTGATGGTTCTAAATGGATTTGATACTGATTTTGACACTGAAAATAATTTTTATGCTGCAAACACTATTCCGTTTTATTACCAACACCATCCAATCCAAATCAATACCGATCAATTGATCCGAATCTATGTTGTCAATATGATTGAATTTGATCCAATCAACAACTTTCACCTACATGGAAATCTCTACCAGTATTACCCAACTGGGACTGACTTGGTTCCCTCATTTTACACTGACATGATCACCCTGTCACAAACAGAGCGTGGAATCATGGAATTTCAATACGACTATCCCGGCAAATATCTATTTCATGCCCACAAAGTTGAATTTTCTGAAAAAGGATGGGTTGGCCTGTTTCTAGTAAAAAGCAACTCTACCTCGGAGACATCTTATGGAAACTAGTGAAAAAACATCACGAATCAAAGTAGTCACAAGCGGAGTAATCCCATTTGTCTTTGTGGTGTTGATGGTTGCCTATATTTTTGGTCCTGGTGCTGATTTACTTGATCTGGGAGTGCCACTTCCAGAGTTGACCATAGAAAAAGTTACCTTTGAAATGTCTGAAATCCATGTAACTGTCAGAAACACTGGTCCATTGCCTGTTCAAGTTGTTATGGCAGATGTAAATGATAGGATTCATCCCGCAGCCATAGAGCCTGATAGATTTCTAGACCGGTATGAAACTGCACTGGTTAGAATTCCTTTTGAGTGGAATGAAGCAGAACCATACATTATTGGTTTAACTACTGATGACGGAACAAGGTTTGAGCGACAAATAGATGCTGCAGCGCCTGCATTACAACTAAATTCTGAATTTATCGTCTTTTTTGCAATTATTGGCACTTATGTTGGAATTATCCCCGTGATGATTGGATTGCTTTGGTTACCGTTCATTAAAAAAATTAGTAAAAACAAATACCATTTCTTTTTGGCATTAACTGTTGGTCTATTGCTTTTTCTTGGAATTGATTCCGTTGAAGAGGCATTTGATGTTTCACTAGAAAATCTAGGTGGTAGTTTTAATGATGTTCTACTGATTGCAACCACTATAGTGCTATCTTTTCTTGGATTGTATTATGTATCTGAAAAGTTAACTGGAAGAGCAGACTCGTTAAGGATTTCAAAACCTGTTGCCATTGGTTTGATGATAGCGATAGGAATAGGACTGCATAATTTTGGAGAGGGTCTTGCAATTGGTGCTGCTGTGGGTCTAGGTTCTATTGCATTTAGTACCTTTTTGATAGTGGGTTTTGCTCTTCATAACACCACTGAAGGATTGGCCATAGCTGCTCCCATGTCACGTGGCAAGCTAATGATTGGAAAACTGATTACTATGGGAATTATTGCAGGAGCTCCTGCAATTTTTGGAGCGTGGGTTGGTGGATGTGCATTTTCTCCATTTTCAGCAGTAGTCTTTTTATCTATTGGCGCAGGCGCGATATTTCAAGTAATAGTGATCATACTAAAATGGATTAGAGAGGAAGGCGACAAAAATCTTTCAAGTGCTGCCGTTGTATCTGGATTTGCAACAGGAATGTTTGTTATGTATA
>PFFZ01000003.1:3713-15200 GCA_002781805.1 Nitrosopumilales archaeon CG15_BIG_FIL_POST_REV_8_21_14_020_37_12 | reverse complement strand
TTGCAAACCAAGCATGGGTGCCAAAGTACAAACAAGATGACTGGAAAGTGCAGATTATGAAAAAGGCAATCATAGTGTTTAGCGGAGGAATAGATTCTGTCTGTGCAGCGTCGTTTCTAAAATCAAAATACGAACTTTACGGAATATCATTTTCATATGGCCAAAAAGCAGACAAAGAGATAGTTGCAGCAAAAAAATTTGCCAGAAAATTGGGAATGAAGCAACACAAGATAATCGATATAGGGTTTATGAAAAATTTGTATGGCGATTCAAATGTATTGACAAGCAAAAAAAGAAAAATCCCAGGCAAATTTGATTATTCCATAGTGGTTCCAATTAGAAATGCAGTTTTTCTTTCAATAGCATCAGCATGGGCATATACACTAAATGCCGAGCTTGTAGCATACGGCGCACATACAGGAGACAGGCATTATCCTGACTGCAGACCAATATTTACCAAGAGGTTAGAATCAGCATTTAATCTAGGAGAAAGTGACGGGATAAATTCAGGATTAAGAAATAGTCTCAAAATATGGTCACCATATAGCGATGGTTTGTCCAAGAGTGATATTTTGAAAATGGGTATTAGGAATCTAGGCAATTCCATCTTCAATACATGGAGTTGCTATTCCAGTAAACAATCTCATTGCGGAGTATGTGAGTCATGCAACAACAGAAAGAATGCGTTTGCTAAAGCAGGAATCAACGACAAGACAAAATATCTAAAAGCCTAATACTTGTTATCAAGAATTTTCTTTTTGAGAACAAGGCTTCGAATTACAATATACCAGATAAAGAATATTGCACCGACAATTCCCATGAATACCCAATTCTGGATTTCAGGAGTCAGTCCTTCAAAAGAGTTTGTAATTTCTCGGGAGACCAACATAGAGACGGCAATTACTATTCCAAATTCTATTGCATACCAAGTCCAACTAGGCCATGATTCTTTTGGAACATGGACGTTAGGATGTGCTCCCATGGTCTTGGTCAAAAAGATTGATTATTTAATTTTTCACTGTATTATAGTGAACTATCAGCAGGGCGTCTTCGAATCATGGCCATAATGCTCTCCTTTTCTTCCTTGTTTTCATAAATGCCTCTATATGCTGATGAAGAAAGCGTTGCATCGTTTCGCACTCCACGCATCTTCATACATAGATGCTCGGCGTCAGCCAATACAACTACGCCCTTTACCCCCTGAGCGTAAAGCTCATCGGCAATGTTCTTTGTAAGTCTCTCTTGAATTTGTAGTCTTTTTGAGAATTTTTCTACCAATCGAACCAGTTTTGATATTCCAAAAACTCTGCCATTAGGAGAATATGCGATGTGGATCTTGCCAAAAAATGGCAACATATGATGCTCGCACATGGAATAGAATTGGATGTTTCTGGCAACAACTACATCAGAGTCTTCGGAGAATTGCACTGACAGTTCAGAATCAGATTCGTATCCGCCAAAAATTTCCTTATACATATTTGCAATTCTTTCCGGCGTATCTCGTAACCCTTCCCGTGTTGGATCCTCGCCAATCTCAATAATTAATTCCCTGACGAGTTTTTTGACACGTTCCTTGTCCATTTTATGATCTCACAGATTTTTGCTAGTATTTGAACCTAATCTGTTTTTTAGGCAAGTGACACTATGGTGCACCAATCAATTTGTGGAGTTGAGGCACTACCTTAACATCCCCATAATATGGATAAACTATATCATACAATTCCAAGAGTAGATCCAATGATGGCTCTGCAACTCCAAAGGTTGGCTGAATTACAAACCCATCAATTTGATCTTTTGAAACAACATGGAATATTTTATCAACAAGTGATTTGAGATCTTCTGATTTTGTTTTGGAACTCACTACAATTTTGATATATGTGGTTTTTTTGGCAGACACTGAAGACTCTAAACATCTAATAGCATTTCCAATTAATCTCTCATAATGTTTTGAATCAACAAAATCAGAATCTTTTGTTTTAAATTCTATTTTTACAATATCAATAAATGGCAGTATGTTATTGAATCTCTCCGAATCAAAGCAGGAAGATTCCAGATACGTAGGGATTTTTTTTGATTGAATGTGTTTTGCAAGTTCGGCCACTGCATGGTGTTGAATCAATGGGTCTCCCCCCGTAAAGTTTACTTTGTATGTCTGATTTTGAAGAGTTGTATCAATTAATTTGCATGCTTCATCAATAGTGTATTCTTTTCCTGAATCAAGTGGCAGGGATTCTTTGGTATCGCAATAAAAGCAAGTAAATGGGCATCCAGCAAGTCTGACAAAAAGTGTCTTTGTTCCAAAAAGAATTCCCTCACCTTCAACTGATGTAAAGATCTCAAATAATTGGACTTTCAATGATAATAAGAATTGTTTTCATTATTTATTCAATGAGTTTGCTAATGCATCACAGGTTCTTTAGTATAAAACAAACCGGAGATGAAAAACACAACTCCTAAAATCCCTATCAAGCTCCCAACAAATTCCACTGTATTTTGCATTTCTCCTTCCAAAGGAGCCCAAAGCCACGCCATGAGTGCACCAACTACGATCATTGGAATTCCGACTCCAACAGTAATTGCCTTAGAAGCCATGCAAAAACCTGTTTTGAAAATGTATATGAAGTTTATGATGATTATGAAAGAGATTTAGTAATTGTATTGAGTTGATCTGCCAGATTTCTCAAAAGGTCATTTGCTTGTTCAAATTCGCTAGCTTGCATGAGCCTTTTTATTTTCAGCAAAGTTTCTTTAGCATCTTGAATCATTTGTGGATCCACCTTTTCCATTTGAGACAATCGCTGTAGTGTTTTTTCAACTTGCATTATTCGTGATTCTAATCTGTCATTTTTTGTCAACTCGAACTGGTCTTTGATGGAAATTATCTTCCGTACTTCTTTTATGATGTCTTCTGGGCTGGACGCAGAAGATAGTCTTTCTCTTGCATCCTCGAGTCTTTTGATTATATCATCAGAAACTCCCTGGTTCTTTGCACTTTCAATTAATCTATCAAGCTGCTCCAAGTAATTTTGGGCATACTTTTTTGCACGTTCAGATTCTTGTTGGGCGGCCTTGTCTCTGAGTTGTTTTTCAATGTCATCAATGATTTGGTTTATTTGACGAATGGTTTGGTGGGCGTCATCAAATTGCTTTGAGGCAATCTGTTCTCTTGCTACTCCAAATAAATCATAGAGTTTGGTAAAGTCAATTTGTGTATGGTGTGCTTCGGAGATTGTTTTTAGATTGTGTGTATATCTGTAGAGCTTAAGCAAATCGCTTGTAGGATCGTCTATTGCTACTCTAACAGAAGCCATTTCTGCTCTAGTAGGTTCATCTTGTGTTAACATTTGTGATATTTCTTTAAAGATTTTCATTGCAGATAAGAAATGGCTCTTTGCAGATTCAGAATTGTTGTTTCGCAAGGCCTCATTTAGAGCATCCACTTGATTAGAACCTTCTTTGAATAACTCCTTGATTTTATCTGATGAATCATCTGTAATGTTATTTCGAATCTGTTCTTGAGCATTTTGGGCTATTTTTAGCAATATGGCAGGATCATCCTGGGCTGCCACAGGATTTATCATCCCGACAACAGTTACGGTTGCAATTAAAATCAACAAACCAAATATTGATATTTTTTTCATTCCTCTTCCTCCAGTTCTTTTAGTTTCACCATATTTTGCAGATCCTTTTTAATAATTTCAACCACTCCTAATCTTTCTAGTCTTTTAACAGCTCTCCACATCGTGGTTCTAGGTTGAAGAAACTTTTTTCTCAGATCACTTTCAAATACTTGGCCGCCATTTTCTGAGATGAATTTTATGATTTCTTTGTCATCGTCTCTCATTTCTGGCCTTAGGTTGAAGATTGTTTCCGTGTCAACAGTTTTGTTTTCTTTTTTATCGACTATTGCTTCATTATGGATGATTTGTGGCAATGGTTTTGACTGTCTTTTCTTTAGAATTAATGCAATTCCTGTAATTGCAGCTACTATTGGTCCTGCTATTATTGCAACAGGTGTGTAATCAAAGGGTGTTTCTGTGGTGTTATTTGGTGGAATTGTAGATGTACCAAGTATGTAATTTATCTCAGTAGAACCACCTGAGAGTTCCAGTCTTGTTTGTTCATCTATTAATTCCATGTTGATTGGTAATGCATTCATGCCAACAATGACAGAGTTTTCTGGCATTAGCAGAGTATAATCAGATGGGGAATTAAATGAAAAAGTCCAGACTCTTCCTTCTTTAGAAACTAAATCGTGAGTATCATAATCAATGGTAATGCTTGATGAGCCAAAAGTGTCAATTGTTGCCACATTACCAGTTATTTCACTTGATAAAAGAAAACCAGTTTCTCCAACTGCCACAAAATTATCAATTGACGGACCAAATAGGGTTGTCTCAAAGTCAGGGTTTAGTGGATCAATATCTATCTGATGTGATATGTGTGTAGAGCCATCTGAATAGATGGTAAGTTCTAGAGTACGAGTAGAGCCGAATGAGGTCTGAATAGGCATCACAATAACGGCAGCAATTAACCCTACCATGATTAAAGGTGCTTTGACCATTGTTTCGAGGATACCATCAGTCCTTACAAAAAGCATTCCATCTTCTCGAAGATACTCTTCCCTGTGGATAGATACGATTTCGGGGTTCATTGGCTAGTACCTCAAGTTCATGCTTTCTACGAGTCCCTGAAATCTCTTAAATTCCTGAAAAAACTGTAATCCTTTTTCAGTAATCAAAAAGACTCTGTTTCTGTCGTTTTTGACGGACTCGACTAAGCCTGCTTCTACCAGTTTCTCACATTTGTCTAGTACTGCGTAGTGAGATAGGTTGGCTTTGCGAGAAATTGCAGATACAATGACACCATTACGTCCGCCATCAGCGGTTACGTCTAAGATATCACCCATTATGCCCATTTCGGACCTGTATTGTTGTTTTGACATGTCCTAGTATAGGACTGCTAGATTAATGAGGGACATTTTGAAACTTCATAGCGGAACGCAAAGCGGAACAGGTGTTTCAGGCAAAAAAATCGTTATTTTTAGCAGTTTTTGATGGAGTGGGAGAAATTTCATATTTTTAATGCCTAAAAGTTTAATCAAAAAAATCCAGATTTTCAAGTTTGATCAAATTTGTAGAATTTTTTTTAAAATTCAAAGAAAATGGTCCATTTTTAGGACATTTTCCCAAATTTTACTATATAAGGAACAGGATGTTTCCTAGCCGTCCCTAAACTATCATTTACGCATCTATGACTTGATGAGAAAAATACACGCTAGTCAGATTAGTGGTATAATCATACTTTTCATGTTAGGCACATCACAGTTGGCCGTTACCTATGGTTATTCATATGGAGATGGCGAATCCCAAAATGAGGACTTGGACCAAGCCCAAAACAAGGAGCTTTGGAAGATAATTCTTACTGAAAAAGTTGTCAATGGCAAGCTACAGGTAAATCACTATGCATTCCCAGAAAATACAACTTCAAGGGATGTACAAAGAATACTGGCGTTTGAAGATGAAAGTAAATGGGTGAATACCAACTACAAAGTCTACCAAGCAGGAATAGTACTTTTTGATGGGAAATCATCAAAAATTGATACTAATGTATGGAAGATTTCAAATGAAGTAACAAAAATGACCCTAAATGAGCTAGAACCAGAGGATCAGCAAGATAAATTGGGTCTCATATCAAATGAAGTTGCCTCAGAGGAATTTGATTATAAGGTAATATTTTCAGGTAAAATGACTGAGACAAATGTTGATATGAATTCAGTTATGTCCATAATGGATGCTAGCCTGAAAAATCTTGAAATGGAACAAAATAAGACATTACATCAAAATAACGATTCTTTTCTGGGTTTAGAAAGTTCATCGACTAGGGTTAATTCAGGAATACGGTTTTGATTAAATGATCGCTTTTTTCTAGTTTCAATGGGAAAAAAATCATTCACTAGGTCAGCTTTGAGATTCATAATAACTTTTTATTCCCATTTTGAAAAATAAATCATAAATGTTTGATAAATTCAAAAAAGAAGAGGGCGGGGAAATGGTGGACGAAAAACCAAATGTAGAGTCAGAACCTACTAAAATCTCAGAATCATCCAGTGAAATTGGAATTAGTGAACTTATGGATAAACGTGCCAAATTAGAAGAAGCAATTGATTATGTTGGATTGATGATCAAAAATCTAAAAGACAAGAGAACAAATCTGGAAAAAGACATTGAGGAAGAATCTGTAGACATTAAAAATCTAAAGGAAAAGCTCCAAAAGGTAAGCGAGTACATTGAGGAAGAAAATCAGGGAATTAGAGCTTTGGCAAAAAAGAGACAGCAAGTAGAAAACGAAGCTGATGAGGTTGGATCTTTAATCAACAGTTTAAGGGATAGATTATCAGGAATTGATAGAATTATAGATACTGAGGGAAGTAAAATTAAAAGAATAAGAGAATCTAAAGAATCTCTAGAGAGTTAAAGTTTAGTAAAATTTTGAAGGGTTTGTAGTTGCTGAATGTGTGTCAGCAGGTACTGATGGGAACATTTGTCCTGTAGAACTCTCTGCAACAGCGGCTGCTTCTTGTAGAATTTTTTCAGATTCTGCGTTTGTAGAATCATCTATTCCAAATGAGCCTTCACTTGAGAAACTGTCACTCATGAAACCTCCTAGCATTTCAGCCATTTGGTTAATCTCTTGATCAGCTCCTGGCATGAATTTTGAGAGTGATGATTTTAGATTTTTCATCAATCCAATTGTGGGCATTATAGTTACAACAGTATCGCCTAAATCGTGGTAGGTCGTTAATCTTAATTCAATCTGCTCTAATGCAACCCTAGCATTACCTAGTATTTTTGCAACTTTTCTAACCTCAGATAGCTCTTTTGATAAGACCCTGCTTGTTCCTACATCATGAGATTGAGTCGCCTCGACAATTCGTTGGAATAGCTTGCTGTCTCTCTCATTTAATTTAGTTATCATTGAGTCAAGTTTGGCAATTTGTATTTTTAATCGCTTAATTCCGCTTTGAACCTGAGGCTTTAGAGGACCTTTAGGCTTGAAGGCGTCATTAATTTTATCACCTATTCCAGGCTGATATTGTTTATTCCATTTATTCTGAAAGTTAGGCAATGAGATGAATTATAGAGTTTGTACTTAATTTTGGGTGTGAATATTGCTTAACAAGATATCATATTTGACTAACAAACACTAGAGTCTAACGAGTCACATGTGTGCCTGATTTTTCCAGTGAGGAAATAAAATTGATTAGGTAGAGTCTAGAATAAACGTTAGATAGTCAATTGAAGAAAATAATTGTAATTATTCCAATTATAATTGCCGTAATCGGGTTAATTGTTGTTTCAGAATCAAATAATGAGGTAAGGATTGACAAAGCCGTTTTTCATGTAACTTTGGCAGATCCAGAAATGTATCAAGACGGTGTATATACTGACATGTTTTCAGTAGAGGCAGGAAACTATTTCTTTAGATTTATCCCAAATGGTGACAGTCCCAAGTCTTTGTCAATATCATTAAAGGGTAAAAATTTGAATTTTTATGAAGATTTTAGATTAAATGGCACATTACATGAAACAGGCATATCACAATACTACACATGGGATTATGATGGGCAGAAACAATTCGTAATTTCTGAACAACAAGAAATCACCATTGAGATCAATCCAAATGGCAGTATTTTGGGTTCTGTGTCAGTAAGTATTTTGCAAAATTAAGAAGAGGCGTAACCCCCTAAACTGCAGAACTCTGAGAGATTTCCTCTCGTTGTCAGGTCGTCATTACGCCTGATTGCCTTTTTCGTTCTGCGGGGCCACGCAGTTTTAGTCGATGAGAATTATATCCATCGGCATTACTCATTATAGGAAGTTCAAGTATTTAAGATTTAATATTAAAAATTATAAAAAAGACTCTATTTTTATAGAAAATATCACGCCTGGTAATTCCATATCATAAACAAGTTAAATTTTATATCTAAAATGCAAAAAAATCAGAAAAGATGTAAGATTGTCCAAAAACTCCGTAAAGAATTGCAGATAATTTTTGAAATGTAGTTGATCTATAAATTACGAGTTTGATGGATGTAGATGTTGAGTCTTTCAGGCAAAGTTGCTCTAGTTACTGGCGGAAGTAGAGGAATTGGATTTTCGACTGCAAAAATCTTCTCAGAAAACGGAGCTCAAGTTGTCATCACGTCTAAAGATTCATCAAGATTGAATAATTCTGCCTCAAGTCTAGTAAATACTGTTGGGATTGCAGCTGATATTAGAAATGAAGAAGATGTAAAAAGAGTGGTGGATGAAACCATAAAGAAATTTGGTAGATTAGATATTCTGGTAAACAATGCAGGTATATTTCCAAAAATAAAACAGCTACATGAGATTGACGAGTCAGAATGGCAAGAGGTTTTAGATGTGAATTTGACTGGACAGTTTAGGTTTACAAAGGCAGCAATCCCATATTTACAAAAAACATCAGGATCAATAATCAACATTTCATCAGATGCTGGATTGAAGGCATATCAGGGATTTAATGCCGATGCATATTCTGCCTCAAAAGCAGCGTTAATCATTCTAACAAAGTGTTGGGCATTAGAATATGCAAAAGATAAAGTTCGGGTAAATTGTATTTGTCCAGGTGTGGTAGATACAGACATGACAAAGCCGTTTTTAAAAACAGATGATGATAGAAGATTTATGGATAACGAGCATCCTATTGGACGAATTGGCCGGCCTGAGGAGATAGCCAAGGCAGTGTTATATTTTGCATCAGATGATTCATTATGGACCACAGGAGCAGTATTGGCAGTTGACGGTGGAGAATCAATCAAATAGATTCACATGGATTTAATACTATACAAAAAATAATGACGGTATGACTGATAGAAAGAAAAAAGCCAAGTTGATAATTTTATTGGGAGTGATTTGGGTAGTGGTAACCTTGCCTTTGCCTTGGATTGTCAATAATCCTGAGGTTTCAACAGAGCAATTTAACATAATTTTATCAATAATTGGAATAATGTCAATTCCATTTATTGTCCTAGGAGTAGTATGGACATTAAAACCAGAATTAACTACTTAGGAAATAATTTGAATAGCATTCCAATTCATGACAAGATCCCAGAATTAGATATAGCCATCGAAGCTGCAATGGAGGCAGGTAATGTAATATTAGAAATCTATGGTGAAATTTATGAAACATCAACAAAGAGTGATGATTCTCCCATTACAGAAGCAGATCTAAAAAGCAATGAGGTGATAAAAAAAATATTATCAAAGACCGGTCACAGTATTTTGTCTGAAGAGGACAAGGATGATCAAAGTAGGCTATCAAAAGAAATTATTTGGATAGTCGATCCACTTGATGGAACTTCTGATTTCATCGATAAAACCGGGGAATTTACTGTTATGATTGCTCTTGTGAAAAATCAAAAACCAATTCTAGGCGTTATAGGATGGCCAACAGAAAAAACAATTTTTGCTGCACAAAAGGGAGGTGGTGCATTTAGATATTCACACGGTAAATGGGAAAGAATTAGAGTCACAAATGTCACAGAACTGGCAGAGTGTAGGGTTGTTGGCTCAAGACATCATTTGTCTGATGCTGAAAAAATGTTTATCAAAAAATTAGGAATTAAGAATTTTACAAGTATTGGAAGTTCGTTGAAGGTTGGAAAAATAAGTTCTGGGGAGGCAGAAGCATACATTACTACAACAAACAAGATGAAAGAATGGGATTCTGCAGCATCATATTGTATTGTAAGCGAAGCTGGTGGGAAAATGACGGATATGTATGGAAATGATATTTTATATAACAATAAAATTGTAAATCACAAAAACGGGATTTTAGTTACCAATGGGCTTATTCATGAAAAAATAATAAATAAATTTAAAAAATTAGATTAGATTCCTTTCTTTAAGAAATGCCCTTACTTTGTTTGCACTATCAGAAAGAGATTCGTGTTCTGTGTCAATTACCAAATCAGCGTTGGCTGGAGCTTCATACGGATCGTCAATTCCGGTAAATCCTTTGATCTCTCCCTTTCTTGCCTTTGCATACATCCCCTTGACATCCCTTTCTTCACATTTTTCCACAGAGCACTTTACATAGCATTCTGCAAACTGGTTTCCTGCATCAATGATTTTTCTTGCACTTTCTCGGTTCTCTACGTATGGGGATACTAGTGAAACTGCACTAGGAACTCCATGTTTTAGCAAAAGTTTTGCCAAATGAGCAACTTTTTTGTTATGCTCATCTCTTCCTGCTTTTGAAAAATCCTTCGGTGAAAACCATTCTCTTAGCTCATCGCCGTCAAGCATTGCCAGATTTGGAATATCTTTTTGTAAATCTTTTACAATCGTAGTCTTTCCTGAACAAGGAAGACCAGTCATCCAAAGAACAAAAGGTTTCATAAATAAATTGCCAAAATTACCCATAAAGAGCTTACGTTAATTTTGAAACCAAGGCTGGTTTTCCAGAAAATCAATTTCTTTAACCATGTCATCCACTTTTTTTGTAATGGCAGTAACAGATCTGTATTGTTCATACATCTCAATCTCTTCTTCCTTTGATAGTACTTTGGTTTCTGCTTTATCAAAGAAGATGTTTTCTTTGTTCAAGTGATCATATAGATATATTCCATATGTTTTCAAAAATCTGGATACTGGTTCCCTTTCATCATGACCTTGTCTCCATCTCTGCAAATGTTTTGAAATTTGTCTGGCTATGTTTCTACCAAATTCGTGTTCTATCATAAAAGCTCGAATTTCTTCTTTAAGAGTGTCATAACTTGCAACGCATGGAAAATAAGAGTCCTCTTCTCTTGAATGGTGGATTGCATCAACAAAATCAGAAATTATTATCATAATTTTTTCAACATCTGAAAATGGAACGTTATTTCCATTTGCAATTTCTTCAGCACATTTCAATACGACTTTCTCAAGACGGCGTACTTGTATGTGATCTGCTCGGAGTTGATCAGTTGCACTCAATAAATTATTCGTAAAACCATGCTTTAATTTGTTTTATGTTAAAAGAGAGATGTTATAATCAATGAATCAATCTAGCTTGACTAAATCGGCTTTTATCCAGAATGAGTCAATTTTAGACAGCAATGAATTTTTTTATTCTTTCAGTATTGGGTTTTTTACAAGGTCAAATACAAGACATCCCAATTTTAGATAAAATTAATTCTAGTGAAATTTTAGAGAAATTATCAGGCATTCAAGAAGTAGTTAGTACTTTGGCAATTCAAGATGGGCCTATTGCCAGTGCACATGTTGTTTTGCTTGCTGCGGGAGTTGTTATATTTTCAGGAGTGGTTGGCGAGGCATTCTTTAAAAAAACTGGTATTCCAGATGTTGCATTTTTAATGATTCTGGGGGTTGTGATTGGACCAGTACTTGGAATTATTCAGCCTGAAGCAGTGATTCAAATTGTTCCATATTTTGCAGCACTTGCTCTGATTGTAATCAT
>PFFZ01000003.1:291-3677 GCA_002781805.1 Nitrosopumilales archaeon CG15_BIG_FIL_POST_REV_8_21_14_020_37_12 | reverse complement strand
ATTTTAGATTGGGGATGGTTAGAAAGTATTCTTTTAGGTGCAATTGTTGGTGGAAGCAGTTCGGCAATTGTATTTGGTCTAGTTAGAAACATTCGGATTTCTGATGATGCAAAGTCAATGCTAAGTTTTGAATCTGCTCTGACAGATATTTTAGCAACAATTGTTGCTTTTATTCTGTTTGAGGCAATACTTGTAGGACAATTTGACATTCAGACATTAGAAGAAACTTTAGGCCGTGCAATTATTGTTGGACTGGTTCTTGGTTTTGGTGTTGGAATTCCATGGATGTATGTTTCAAGCAAACTTGCAAATGCTCAACACAGCTATATGTTGACACTTGGAGTTTTGTTTGTGTTGTTCTTTTTGGCAAATTCATTTGGAGAGTCAGGTGCACTTACAGCATTGGTGTTTGGGTTAATGCTTGGAAACAAGAAACATCTATCTAGAATTCTCAAATTTAAACTTCCGTCAGTTGAGACAGATGATCCAACACATAATCAGATTACATTTTTGGTAAGGGCGTTCTTCTTTGTTTTCGTGGGACTGATGGCTAGTTTTGGTCAAATAGAATACATAATTTTTGGTGTTTTGATTACAATAGCTATCTATTACGGAAGAACCATAATTGGAAAAATTATTCTCACAAAGAGATTTTCTCAGTTAGATAGGCAGGTAACATATGTAATGATTCCAAGAGGATTAGCTGCTGCTGTACTTGCAACATATCCAATAACCATGGGCTTGCCAAATGCTGAGGCCTATCCTCAGATTGTGTTTTTTATAATTTTGTCATCAGTAATTATAACAACAATTGGTTTGGGAAAGACAAAAAGCATTCCACCTCCAGAATCTATGGAAGGTGGATTTGTTAAGCCTCCTGAGGATCCACATGATTCCAAATGAACAATTTATCAGTTATACGCGTCTCTTATATCTAAAATTTGATCAAGTTAATTCATGGTACAAATTCCATCAATCAAAGAGAATTCATGTGAAGAAAGTATCTCATGGAAAGACCTGCAGGGCTTGAGCTGGATATTGTCTGATGAGTTTACTGTTGAATCATTGAAGAATACAACTTATGCGTGTGCATAAGTCTCAAATTTTTTAATTTTTATAAAAAGAATTGTAAATGAGATAAATATTTGTAAAAACCATACTTCAGCATGACAAAAAGTATCAGTTGTAAAGATGCTGGAAAAGATTGCGGGTGGGTTGGATCAGCTCTAACAGAAAAAGAACTTATGGAAAAAGTCATGAAACATGTTAAAGCAGAACACAAGGAGATTGAGCTTACTTCTGCAAATATTGACAGCATAAAATCACTCATAAGAGAAACTTAGGTTATAGAGTGGTGCTAAAATTTAGAAAAATAGGTTATAGATCTAGTGAATCTTTAAGACCTTTGTATCTATTTCTAATAGTTACTTCAGTAACATTTGCAGCTTCGGCAATGTCTCTCTGAGTTTTGTCCTCACCGTTTTTAACACATGACAAATACAATGCTGCAGCAGCTAGTCCCATAGGATCTTTTCCAGCTGAAACTTCGTTTTCTTGTGCCTGTTTTAGTACCTGAACTGCGTATCTCTTTGTTTTTTCTGCAATTCCAATTCTGCTTGCAATTCTTGCAACACATTGAATTGAATCAGTTACTGGCATTTTCAAGTCCAGTTCTTTTACCAGCAGCCTATAACATCGTGCAATATCTTTTCTTTTGATATTTGCTGCTTGCTCAACATCTTTGAGATTTCGTGGTGTTTCAGTATCACGACACGCAGCATATAATGCAGATGCCATGAGTGCAGAAATAGAGCGTCCTCTGACAAGCCCTTTATCAAGTGCTTTTCTATAGATGTAAGCTGCTTTTTCAATAACAGCATCAGAGATAGCAAGTTTGTCTTTTAGTCTATTTAATTCACTAAATGCTTGTCTAAAGTTTCGATCAACTGGTTCATGAACTTGGCTTCTACTGTCCCAAGTTCTTAGTCTTTCAATTGTACTTTTCATTGAGGCAGTTAATGGACGGCCTGATGCATCTTTATTGATTGGATTAATTATGGTTGCAAGCCCCATATCATGCATTGTAAGTGATGTTGGTGCACCTGCTCGTGCTCTATCACCATGTTCGTCTTGTGTAAAGGATCTCCATTCTGGTCCAGATTCCTGTAGTTTCTCAGTAATTACAAAACCACACTTGGAACAAAACATCTCTCCAGACTCATTGTCAGTGACCAGTTTACCCTGAGCACATCTTGGACACAATTCTTTTGGGTTTTTAGATTGACTTACCATATCACGATTCGAGGTTTTTGAGATTGACGGTATTTATGAATCATCAACTTTTTACTCAGATTTAAGACTGGTTTTGAGCCTGATAATAACACAGAATAGTCAAATATGGTAATGTAATTTCAGGTAAAAACCATGAAACGCCATAGAACCATATCTTTACTGTTAGTGACCGTTTTAGTATTTCTTCCAAGTGCATATGCAGACACAAAAAACCTTACCATGGAAGGAAGTATGGACATTAAGATCACATATCCAAATGAAGCGGTGGTGGGTAGAGTTATTTCAATATCAGTATTAGTAGAGAATAAAGGATGGGAAGATAAGCAAGACATTTCTTTTTTGTTTGTTAGTCAAGATAATACATTAACTCCTCTTGCATCAAATAGTATCGTAATTGAAAAGCTGTCACAGGGCGGTTCATTTGGGGGGAAAATAGATTTTAAAATTTCAGAAGACGCAAATCCAGGAAACAGCTTTCTTAATGTAAAATATTCACAAGTTCTTGTTGCAAATAATGAGAATCCTCACACTCCAATATATCAGGACATTGCAATTCCAATTACCATTAAAGAAAAACCGAATATAACAATCTACACAAAAGCACCAGAGTCAATATTTTCAAATGCAGAGTTTCCAATTGAAACGCAAGTAATTTCTGAGGATATTGATATTTCAGATGTGAGCATCAAGGTAATTCCGCCCAAAGATATTGAGTTTAGAGGAGAAACATTGCACACTTTTTCAACAATTCAAAAAGACAAACCAATTGAAATTACATCAAGAATAATTACACCAAATAAAGAAGTAAATACTGAATATAAACTTCCATTTGAGATAGTTGTACAATATACTGATGATCAAGGAGAAACAAACGTTGATTCAAAAATTGTGTCTCTGGTTTTAAGACCTCGTACATTTATGGAATTAACAACTGACGGGGGAATCTGGATTGGAAGTTTTTTTATTGCACCATATATCTCGCTTGGAACTATCATAGGAATACCAGCTGGAGCAATAGTTACGTTGTTGATTAGGAAAAAAACAACAAAGCCAAAAAAGAGAAGAACTAGAACAAAATCTGGTGCCTAAGATAG
>PFFZ01000003.1:0-266 GCA_002781805.1 Nitrosopumilales archaeon CG15_BIG_FIL_POST_REV_8_21_14_020_37_12 | reverse complement strand
TATTTTTGATTATATTCAATATACATTTGGATTTTGTCTTGAGCTAGTGCCATAGCTCCTGGTCTGCTGTTAACTAATTTTTCAGAATTTTGTTGTTCTTCTAAGAGTTTTTTCAGATCATCTTTACTTTTTGATTCAAGTTGAGATAGCAATATCTGGAGTTCGTTTTCGAGTAAATTTTTTGTGTCTGGGGTGGCAGGCGGATCAGCCCCAATGATTTCTTTGGTGGTTATTTTTCCAAATACTTTTTTATCAAGTTCAATCAA
>PFFZ01000068.1 GCA_002781805.1 Nitrosopumilales archaeon CG15_BIG_FIL_POST_REV_8_21_14_020_37_12 | reverse complement strand
TTTTTTTGAAGTGCAGAGTCAATATCCTCAGGCTCTGACTGGGCACTGCGGTACATGTAAATGGTAAATATTATCAACAATATCAATAATAGAAAGCCGTCGTATTGAGAAATTTCTCCATCAAGAGATAACAAGATTAACAATAATGAAAAACCCAACATTAGTGGCATTTCTTTTTTAAGAGTGGTTTTCTTCACTACAAGAGGAATCATAATCGAGGCAATACCAATTACCATTCCAATATTTGCAATATTACTACCAACAATATTTCCCAAAATTATTTCATTGTGCTGACCTGCAGCTGCCAAACTTGCTGCAAGTTCTGGGGTAGATGTACCATATGCAACAACAGTCATTCCAATCACAAGATTGCTTATTCTGAATTTCTGGGCAATTGCAACGCCACCATTTACAAGCCAATTTCCACCATAACAAAGCATTGCCAACCCCACAGCGACGAGTCCAATATTCAGGGCAATATCCAAGTCCACAAAAAAATACAGGTATAACCGGTTTAAATTGGATGAGATGATCCAAGAATATTCCTAAGAGGTAAAATGGCCAATAGGCACAAAACAGTGTAAAAAAATCAGCTAGATGGATCAACAAAAAGAGACTCAAGATTAATAAGGTAATGTACCGTACCATACGGTATGATGCGAGCAAGATTAACATACGTACCTGTAGAGGTAGCAGATCAATTTGGGGATTTTATTATAAAAAGAGACGAGCAAGTACTAGATGCAGTTAAGGCAAGAACCAAAGACTACAGTACATTATCACTTTTGAAATTATTGTATCAGTTAAGAGGAAATCCAATGACATTTTCTGATTTGTATTCAAAATCAAAAATCAGAATGAAAAGATCATTTCTAAACTATCTGCACCTATGTGTTGATTACAACTTTATCCAAAAAGAAGCAATAGGACCAAATGTGATATATTCAATAACAGACAAGGGCAGACTCATGCTAAGTTTGTTTATGCAAAAGAACAATTAATATAAAAAATGGAAAACGCCTAACACTTTGGTTACAAAATACTTAGCCAGTAAAGTAATTAGATAGAACAAATCGACGTAAATGATGGCAAAAGAATTTCCGGAAGCAGAAGTATTTGAATTAGAAAAGATTGATCTTAAAAGTCCAATCATCTTTGCAGGTTTTGTTGGTGCAGGATTAGTAGGACCAATTGCAATCAACCACATAATTGATCAGCTTGAGATGAAAGAAATTGCGGTAATGAGATCAAAATATCTTCCACCATCAACAGTTTTTATGAGAGGTAGATTACGCCATCCATTTAGATTCTATGCAGATGAAAAAGGGACAGTATGTGCAATAATTTGTGAGATAACATTGAGAATGGAAGGACTTTATTCATTAGTGTCATCAATTTTAGATTGGGCAGAAATAAAAGGATCAAAAGAGATTGTAATTTTAGATGGAGTTGCAAGTAATGAACATGACAATAAGGCATACTGTGCAGCAGAAGAAGATTTGGTAAGAACGATGGCAGACAGAGACATCAGTATGATCCCACAAGGATTCATCACGGGATTACCAGGAGGCATTTTGAATGAATGTCTAGTAAGAGAGATTCAAGGAATAGCACTATTAGCAAAAGCAAACAAGATATCACCTGATCCTGCTGCAGCATCAACCCTGATTGAGGCGTTGAATCGATTCTACTTTATGAACATAGACACCACAGAGTTAAAAGAGGAAAAAGACAGACTACATTCAGAATTCAGCGAACTATCTCAAAAATATGTCGAACATAGAGAAGAGATAGCTGGAATGTACATGTGATCTAAAAACAGGCAAATTCTTTTATTCAAAACAAATCCGCATGAGTCTATGGATCTAACATACAAAAAGGCAGGCGTAGACATCTCAAAAATCAAAAAGAGTCAAGTGGCCATTGGGAAATTAATTCAATCAACCCACAAATTTCAAAAAATGGCAAAGATTACGCATGGCTTTGGTCATTATGCAGGAATTGTAGAAATTCCTGGCGGAGAATTACTAGCTACCCACACAGACGGTGTTGGAACCAAGGTAGTAATTGCAAACATGATGAAAAAATACGATACAATAGGGATCGATTGTGTGGCAATGAACGTAAATGACATAATATGCATTGGTGCAACACCAATTTCATTTGTGGATTATATTGCAGCAAACAAAAATGATCAAATAATTTTCAAAAAGATCGTGGAAGGATTAGTCAAAGGAGCTAAAAAATCAGCAGTGCCAATTGTCGGAGGAGAGACTGCAATAATGCCAGATGTGATTGAAGGGAATGGATTCGCGTTTGATTTGGCAGGAATGGTGGTAGGGATACTAACAAAAAAAGACATGATCCTGGGAAATAAAATAAAACAGGGAGATGTAATTGTGGGTGCAAAAAGTAGCGGAGTACATTCAAATGGTTACTCTCTTGCAAGAAAAGCTCTACTTACAAAATACTCTGTAAAAGACAAAGTCAAGGGTGTGGGCGTCATAGGAGATGCATTATTGACACCCACAGAGATTTACGTAAAACCTGTGCTTGAAATCATCCAAAAATGCAAAGTTAATGGATTGGCTCACATTACAGGAGGGGCATTTACAAAGCTAACAAGACTCAAAAAAATAGGCTACAATATTGACACATTACCAAAAATACCCCCAATTATGGGATTAATAGAAGAACAGGGAGTAAAACAAGATGAAATGTACAAGACATTCAACATGGGAATAGGATTTTGTGCGATAGTTCCAAAAGACCAGGTAACAAAAGTCAAATCAATTTTCAAAAAATACAAAATTGAAAGTCAAGAGATCGGCCAGATCATTTCAAGGAAAGGGGTTTTTGTAAACTCGATAAAAATTGCATAATTAGACCAATACGAAGTAATTTTTCAACTAAATATCGCCTTATATGGGTGATTTCTAAATCAGATTTAGAACAAACTTGGCAGCAGAAGCACATTTCATTGAAACGATCATAGGTGTTGGAATTTTACTATTTGCTGCAAAATTAATGGCAGAGTTGTTTCTGCGACTCAAACTTCCAATCGTGCTAGGAGAGCTAATTGCAGGAATGGTCATAGGACCATTTGCACTAGGAGCTTACATACTAAATCCAGAAGGATTACCACTTCTCCACATAAATGACGAGATACGAGTGCTTGGAGAAATTGGTGCAATTGTAATTTTATTTATGGCAGGACTTGAAATGACGCCAAAAGAATTTCTCAAGGGAGGGAAAGCATCCTTCACAGTTGGAACGCTTGGTGTAATAGTTCCATTTTTTGCAGGATTGCTGGTTTTTCAGATGTTTGGTTATGATGCACTTCAATCAATGTTAATTGCCACAGCGCTTACGGCAACAAGTATTGCGATCTCAATTCAGGTTTTAAGTGAATTTGGAAAGCTGAAAACGCCAGAAGCTCGCCTCATCATAGGAGCAGCTGTTGTAGATGACATCTTGGCAATTGCAGTATTATCAGTAGTAACATCAATGGCAGGCGCAAGTGGCGGAGTGGAGAATATCGACATAATGGACGTCACAATAACAATTCTTCAGGTTTTGGGATTCTTTGCCATAATGCTGATAGTATCAGTTTTAATTATTCCAAAAATCATCACGCCAAAATTATGGAAAGCAAAAGGTAGTGTAGAGGGAATCGCAACTGCGGTGTTTTTTGGAGCGGCTGCGCTTGCAGGGTCAATAGGACTTTCACCAATAGTAGGGGCGTTTGCAGTAGGAATGGCGCTATCTACTACCAAGGTATTTGAGAAAGTCGAAAATTTTATCGGGAAAATTGGACTGATCTTTGCACCATTATTTTTTGCAATAATTGGAGCACAGGTAGACTTTAGGCAAGTAAGTTGGGAGATACTAATGCTAAGTGGCATAACTATTGCAATTGCAATTACAACAAAACTCTTTGGATGCGGACTTCCTGCAATGGTATTCTTGAAAAATAAAGCGCAGGGATTGAGAGTTGGAATCGGAATGATTTCCAGAGGAGAAGTCGGGTTAATAGTAGCAGGAGTGGGAGTGTCATCTGGAGTTTTGACATCAGACGTATATTCGACAATTGTAATTATGGTGGCAGTAACAACAATCATCACCCCAATTTGGTTGAAGATAGAATACAAAAAAGAACAGAGAAAAGGCAGTACTCAGACAAACAATTCAGAATAAAACAACAAAATGAACATGCTGTAAAATCAATAGAGGCAACTTAGTTTTTTGAGCATAGATAGGCGGCAGCGTACATTTGTTATTTAACGAATTTATGTCTAGATCAACATGGGTAAACATGAGTAATATGGATCCGATATTTTCAAAAGCATGTACAGAAATTACACAGAACCTACTAACAATAAATGAACCTACAAAAAGACAGGTAAAAGACGAGATCAAAAGAATTTGTGCAAAATATTCTCTAGAAAGGATACCAAGAAACCACGAAATATTATCCATGGCAAAAGAGGCAGAGTTCTCAAAACTAAGAAAAGTACTGTTAAAAAAACCAATCAAAACAGCATCAGGAGTATCAGTGATTGCACTAATGCCAAAGCCATATGCATGTCCCCATGGAAGATGCACATATTGTCCAGGCGGAATTGAGTTTAATTCTCCAAATAGCTATACAGGAAATGAACCGTCAACACTTAACGCGATTGAAAATAACTATGACCCAAAATTGCAGATAACATCTAAAATTAAAAAACTGATTGCATTTGGACATGATCCATCTAAAATGGAAATTGTCATAGTAGGTGGAACATTTTTGTTCATGCCAAAAGAATATCAAGAAAATTTCATCAAATTATGTTATGATGCATTAAACGGAACAGATTCAAAATCGCTAGAGGAGGCAAAATCAAATAACGAACATGCAAGAATAAGAAATGTAGGATTCACAATTGAAACAAAACCGGATTATTGCAAACAAGAACATGTGGACGCAATGCTCAATTATGGGATAACAAGAGTCGAGATAGGAGTTCAGTCACTACAAGAGAGAATTTACAAGATCGTCAATAGAGGTCACAATTACAATGATGTAATTGAATCATTTCAGATTTCCAAAGATGCAGGATACAAAATTGTTGCACATATGATGCCAGGTCTTCCAACAGTCACGCCAAAAGAAGACATTGCAGATTTTGAAAAGTTGTTCACAGATCCATGTCTAAAACCAGACATGCTAAAAATTTATCCAGCATTAGTAATTGAGAACACGCCAATGTTTGATGAATATAAAAATGGCACATACACGCCGTATTCAAATGATGACATGATTCAGGTACTAACAGAGATTAAGAAAAAGGTTCCAAAATGGGTAAGAATAATGCGAGTGCAAAGAGAGATATCACCAAATGAGATCATTGCAGGTCCGAAATCAGGGAATCTCAGACAGATTGTTCATCAAAATCTAAGAAAACAGGGAGTTTCATGTAAGTGCATAAGGTGTAGGGAGGCAGGATTATCATCCAATAGAACTCAAGAACCAGATATCAAACTAAACAGGATTGATTATGACTCGTCAGAAGGGAAAGAAATATTCCTGTCATATGAAGATCAAAATGAATCAATCTATGGTTTTTTGAGATTAAGAAATCCAAGTAATGCATCACATAGAAAAGAAGTGAACAAAAACTGCATAGTTCGTGAAATTCACGTTTATGGAAAATCATTGAAAATAGGTGAAAAAGAAGAAAACGAGATACAGCATACAGGATTGGGTAAAAACCTGATGAAAGAAGCAGAAAAAATTTCAAAAGAAGAATTTGATGCAAAAAAACTTCTAGTAATCAGTGCTGTCGGAACTAGAGAATATTATCAAAAAATAGGGTATTCGTTATATGGGCCATACATGGCTAAATCATTGTAGAGATGGAAGAACAAGAGATTATTGGCAAGGGAACTTGGATTGACAAATTAGCATTTGAGTTAATAGAACGTGAAAAATGTCTAGGTAGAAATCTAGATCTGCTCAAAGTTGAAAGTGGTCTTGGGGCATCAGGAGTTCCACACATAGGAAGTTTAGGAGATGCAGTAAGAGCATACGGGGTAAAACTTGCACTGGAAAACATGGGATACAAATCTGAATTAATTGCATATTCGGATGATTTGGACGGATTAAGAAAGATTCCGGAAGGATTTCCTAAATCACTAGAAGAACATTTAGCAAAGCCCGTATCTTTAATTCCAGATCCATTTGGTTGTCATGAATCATATGGAATGCATATGAGTAGCATCCTGTTAGACGGGTTAGATAAGACCGGAATAAAATACGAATTTAGAAGAGCATTTGACACATACAAGAAAGGACTTCTAAAAGACCAAATACATACAATCTTACAAAATAGCACAAAGATCGGAGATAAGATTTCAGAATTAGTAGGACAGGAGAAATATCAAAAGTTTCTGCCATATTTTCCAGTATGTGCAAGCTGCAACAGACTATACACAGCAGAAGCATTTGAATACATAGAAAACGAAATGAAAGTCAAATACAGATGCCATGATACGGAAATAGGCTCAAAAATGATCAATGGATGTGGTCATGAAGGGGAAGCAGACATCACCAAAGATTTGGGAAAATTGGCATGGAAAGTAGAATTTGCTGCAAGGTGGGCTGCGTTTGATGTTAGATTTGAAGCATATGGAAAAGACATAATGGATTCAGTCAAGGTCAATGACTGGGTAGCAGATGAGATCCTAGATTATCCACATCCACATCACGTGAAATATGAAATGTTTTTAGACAAAGGAGGAAAGAAAATTTCAAAATCACTAGGAAATGTTGTCACTGCACAGAAATGGTTGGAGTTTGGAGACTCGAAATCAATCCTATTATTACTCTACAAGAGAATTACTGGCGCAAGGGAACTTGGACTTGAGGACATTCCAGCTCTAATGAACGAATATGATGAACTCGAAGACATTTATTTTGGCAAAGTAAAGGTAGACAACCAAGCCAAACTCACAAAATCAAAGGGACTTTATGAGTATGTCAATTTGCTTGAAATACCAAAGCAACCTCGCATCCATGTAAATTATAGACTATTAGTAGAATTGGCAAAGATGTTCAAAGAAAACAGAATAGAAAGAGTGATGAAAAAACTAATAGATTATGGAGTGATTAAAAATCCAGAACAATCAATTGAAAAAATAATCGAATTGGCAGGTAACTTTGCAGATGAATTTGATCAGCAGGAAAAAACAGAGATAGATCTGGATGAGACGGCCAAGATATCTCTAAAAATTCTCACAGAGGCATTATCATCTGAGAAGGAACCAGAAGACATACAAAATACAATTTACCAAATTGCAAAATCAAACAACATAGAACCAAAAGATTTCTTCAAAGTGTTATACCAGATAATACTTGGAACTTCCAGAGGTCCAAAAATAGGTCCGTTAATTTCAGACATTGGAAGAAAACAAGTTGCAAAGGAGATTTCAAAATATATCTAAAATGGCCCATAGTGAGCACAACAGATCAAAAAACAGTGGAGGTTTTGCACTCATAATTTTTGGAGCGTTATTACTATTTCTTGCACCTCAAGAAATTACAATTTCTGCAGGATTAAACATGGTTGCATGGATTGGCGGAATTGTAATTGGCGGAATTGGATTTTATATCAAATTTATTAAAAACAGGTCAAAGAGAGCCTAGAAACGTTCATCTTTTGGATTAGAAAATAGGTACTCATGGGGCTTTTTGGAAAGAAAAAAGAGGCTGCAGAAGAGACAGTCTCGGAGAAGAGTGAGGAATTTGTTCTAAAAAAAGATCTGGAAGCAGAAGTTGAAAATCTCCAAACTCAATTCAGGGCCAAACAAGAAGACATTGAAAAAATAAATGAAAAGCTCCAGAGTGTAAAAGAGGAATATGATAATGCAGTAAGCAATTTGATGATGCTAAAAAAAGAAACCAATCAGAAAAAGATAGAATTGGATACAGTCCAGCGAGAATATAAAGAAATAAAATCAAAAATAGATAATGCAGATCAGAAATTAAGTCAGAGCAAGAAAGCACTAGACGAAATAAACAGAATTGAATTGAATCTTTCAAAAACAAAACAAGAGATGGAAGAAACCATAAAAAAACACGAGGAGTTAAAATCCAAAATTGCAGAAGAGCAAGAAACACTGCACAAAATACGGACTCAGCAAATACAAACACAAGAAGAGTTGGAGGAGGTCAATTCCAAACTATACAATGCAAGACAAGAATTAACAAACATGCCTGAGACTCATGCTACTGACATAAACACATCATTATCGTCAAAAGAAAGAGAATTTATCCAAAAAGAATCAGACAGTAAAAAAAATACCAGTGGAATAATAGAGGCTGCAAGTGCGGTTGTGGGATCATTAAAATCAAAATTAAGTATGAGAGAAAAAGAGCTTGAGACAGTTCAGCAATTATTAGAAAAGGAAAGAGAAGAACACGAAAAAACAAAAAAAGAATTGGAAAAAATTAGAAAAGCAACAAATACAGAATAGGCATTCCTAAAAACAACATCGCCATTTCACACTGAGTATAAATTCTTGAGCATTAACGCATTGCTTCGGCAGCATATTGTGAGAAGAAGAAGAAAGCAATGCCGCCTCCAATGATTGCAACCCAAGCCGCAATTTGTTTAGTTCTTGACACACAAATACTGGAAAAAAGACATTATTGAATCTAATTGATCATTAATCAGAACCATTGAAAGAAGAGCAGCATTCAATCAAGTCATGAAAAACAGGAAAACGTATTGGATTGATAAAAAACATCAACCATAAACTATGCAATGCTCGCATTCACAATTTGGTTGCTCTTTTGTTTTTGCTAGACATTTTTTATGTTGTCCAGCTTGACACTGGACACATATCTGATCCAAATTTTCAACATTAGTATATTTTTTGGATTGATCAAATCCAAATCCGCCATCTTGAGGTCCAACCATACCAACAATATACCAATGGGAGTATTTCTACTTCACTGAAAGCCCGGCCCGAATGGAAGTTTTGAGCTGTTCTCTATAGGACTCGATTATTCCTCTAATTTCAAAAGTATCAACAAACCCTCCTGCAGAGGCACGTGTTGCCTTTAGAAGAAAATGCAGTGTTCCCTCTTCAATTTTTCCCACATAGTATCCATAAAGAAAATCTTCTTCATCATGACACTTCCAAATTTGGCGCACATTTGGAGGGGATTGGCGAATCTCGGATGGGATTTCTCTTATTCGTCTTTTGACATACTCATCAAGTGATTTTCTAATAGAAGAATCATAAATCAAGATAAATGAATTAAATCATGCATGCTTTTAGTCATTGTTCTTATCGGGCTTTTTACTTGAATCAGGTTTGTCCCAAAGATGCATAGTGCCACGAATCATAAAAGAACCTACAATAATTGCAACAATTCCCCCCACAATAAACATGAAAAACTGTCCTACGCTTTTAATTCCAACCAATAACGAATATACGATTTACTGTATAATTATAATTGTCTAATCAAGAGAAATGAACTGCAAAAATAAGAAAATAGGGTGTTATCATGATGAATCCATACATTATGAAGGGCATGGAAACTGCCTGGTCAGAGGATGTAAATGTCAAAAATATGAAAAATGATTTTATTTTTTGTTAGTCAACAACCCAGGCATTGCAAGATGATTTTAGAAAAAATCTATGCAGGAGTAGAAACAGTAGCAGACGCTGCAAGAATTTTATCTATTTCATTAATAGCAAGCTTGTCTCTTCCGATTAGCTCGAACTTTTGTATCAAAGTCTCAAACTTCGTTTCCTCTTGAACTTGCTCATTAACAAACCACTCTAGAAATGCATATGTAGAATGATCCTTTTCCTTTTGGGCAATTTCAACCATCTTGTGGATTGCAGCAGTTACTATTTGTTCACTGTTCAGAGCAGTCTTTAGAATAGATTCCAAAGACTTGAAGTTACTGGCAGGTAGTTTTGTTGCCGGAATAACAGCAGGAACTCCCAGTCCATTCAGATAGCGAACAATTTTCAACATGTGTGTTCTTTCTTCGTCAGATTGGGCATAAAAGAAACTGGCACCGCCTTCATAGCCAGTAATTTCACACCACGAGGCCATTGCCAAATAGCTGTTTGAGGCATTTGCTTCTAGTGTAATTTGGTTATTTAGTGCACTTTGCATTGTTTTAGATATTTTCATGATTTCATAGATATTTGTCACTCTTTATTAAAATAACTTACTAAAACCAGGCATCCTACTAACTATAAACACAAATGCAAATCCCATCAGAAATACAATTCCTGCCAAGCTTAGAATTCTGAGGTATACAGAAGGCTGGAAATCTTTGCTCAAAAATTTGCCAGTTACCAACTTATAATTAAAAATCGCAATTACAGGTGCAATAACAAAAGACAGAACTGTTGCAAAGTCCACTAATTCTTTCAGATTATCTTCAAACTTGAAAATTACAATCAAGGAGCCAATAGAGATTGCAAGTAAAAATAAAATGTAAAAAGAGCGAGATTTTTGCCGCATAACTTGCTCTTTGGAAATAAAAATAAGATCCACAGTTCTCTGCAATGATCTGGAATAACCATCAAAAACTGCGATAATAGTGCCAAACATCACGGTAAATGCCGAAGCTGAAATTATCAGATAGCTCCAGTCGCCAATGGTATCAGTATACAATGTTATAATTTTACTGGCAAACAAGGCATTATTGTTTGGCAAATCTTCTCCAGAACCATAGAAGATAAAAGCGCCAAGAATAACAAACATGACAGCTAAAACAGAGGTAACAAGATATGCCAGTCTAAATTCAAAGAGGGTTTCTTTGAGTTTTGGCCTATAATTGGATTGTTTTATTCTCTCCAATGTCCAAAGGCTATTCCAACTTGAGAGATCAACTGCTGTGGGCATCCATCCCATCAAGGCCAATAAAAAAAATATCCCAGAAGTGGTCCATAGTTCTTGAGGAGTAAAATCAGAGACAGGCTCAATTGGTCCGTTCCACAATGCTAGCAAAAATGCAGAGACGGTAGATAGTAAAAGTACAACAGCGATAATTTTGATTAGACTATCAAGTGCATTGTATCTACCTATTGCTAAAATCAAAACACAGATTGTAAATAATATGACAACAGACCATTCTCCTAAAAAATCAACACCAAAGAGATTTTCAAAAAACCCTGCAGTCACAAAACCAACTGCACCAGTTACAAAGAACATTGATGCAACTGTCAATGCAAAATACAGCCATATTGCAGGAGATCCCAGTTTCTTATATCCATCAATAATACTTGTTTGTGTAACATTTGCATAACGAGAGCCATATTCAAAGAAAGGGTATTTCATCAAGTTCACCAGAATTACAAATCCCAACAAGAGTAGGCCAAAATCAGCACCAGCCCTAGTAGATTGAACCAGATGAGATACGCCAATTGCCGTACTGGCAAACAGTATTCCAGGGCCAGCAGTTTTTGAGAAAGATGACAGGCGTTCATTCATGGTTCAATATTTTAAATTGTACCATATAACTAAAATCCATAAAAAAGTAGTTTAGAAAATCAGTTATATATTGGTAAAAAATAATTTGATTAATGCTGTTTGGGGTATTTGCAACACATAGTCCAGAGCTATGTCCACTAAACAACGAAACCAGTAAGAAGATTTTCATGGATCTTAAATCCAAAATGGAAGAAGGAATAAAAAAATACGAAATTAATAAAATTGTAGAATTTTACATGTCAGTTCTGGAACACGAGTGGATAATCGTTATTGATGCAGTTCATGCACATGACATTGAAAAGTTGTGTATCGACGTAGGAATATCATCACTAAGTACGGTCAAAATAGTCCCAATGAATTTGTATGATCACACATTAAAGAAACTTCAAGCAAATCAATAGAGTTTACAGTTATTTTTGACACAGGAAACATCCCTGGGTATGATCATTTATCATTCCAACTGCCTGCATAAATGCATAACAGATGGTAGGTCCGACAAATGTAAATCCACGTTTTTTAAGATCCTTACTCATTTGCTCAGAAATTATTGAAGATGCGGGTAATTCAGAGGATGTTTTGAATTTATTTTTAATTGGCGTGTAACTTACAAATCCCCAGATATATTTATCAAAAGAATGAAACTCCTCTTGTACTTTTAAGAACTGTTTTGCATTGTTAATAGCAGATGTGATTTTTAGCTTGTTTCGTATGATTGATTCATTTTTTAGTAATGCAGAGATATTTTTTTGGTTGAATTTTGAAACTTTTAACGGATCAAAGTTTGCAAAAGCCTTTCTATATCCTTCTCTTCTTTTGAGAATAGTAGTCCAAGAAAGCCCTGCCTGAGCACCTTCAAGAATCAAAAACTCAAATAACTTTTTATCATTATGTTGTGGTCTTCCCCATTCTTTATCATGATAGGAAATATTTGGCTCTTCTGTTGCCCACTCACATCTCTTTTTCATGCCAAACTGCCACAAAACATACTCAAATGTGTTTGGAATTTTACTGAAGATTAATAATTATAAAAATAGTATGT
>PFFZ01000070.1:7600-12592 GCA_002781805.1 Nitrosopumilales archaeon CG15_BIG_FIL_POST_REV_8_21_14_020_37_12 | reverse complement strand
TGTATTTGTGAAAAAGATAGATCCCATATGCTATTGCGCCTATTGAGGACAGCATTATGATGTAAAATCCGTTTGCAATCCTCTGAATCGAATCAAATGCTCCCGGCGTGATTAGTTCGGGGTCTTGATACCTTGAATACATTACAAACAGAACCGCAATTGCCACAAATCCTATTATGATTAGCCGCTTGCCGTTCTGACCTCTTTTGACCGATTCCTCTTCCATGCTGTGAGTAAAAAATCGGTGAATTAAATTCTATTCTTGCTACAATACTAGCCCAGTCTGGGAACAAAGATGTAGATTATGGCTATGATTTCAAGTCTTCCAAAAATCATGAGAAAGCTGAGTGCCATCTTTGTTGTCGGGTCTGTGTCCGAATCAATCACATCTGCAGTCAATCCCGCAGTGGTGATTATTGCAACTGACTCAAAAAACGCATTCTCGTATGAGACATTTTCCACCGCAGATAGGTGAATGGCAGTAACTGATGCAATTAGTGGCAGTAATGCAATTATGATGATTGTCGACTTGATCTCCTTTCTGGTGTGTGGTTGTAACTCCATTCGCGTTGCCTTGTACAGATATTTTTTCAAATTAATCATGTTCAACAGTCTGAAAATTTTGATGCCGCCAGCAGTAGAAAACCCACATCCTCCAATGAACATCAAAATGATCAGTATTGTATGTGCTGCTGAGTTTAGTCCCTCAAGGCTGTTCTGTTGCAGTCCTGCAGTACTACTTGCAGATATTGAATAAAACACACTGTTAAATGGGTCTAATCCGCTAACCCCTACAAATAACAGAGTGGCCCCACTTAATATTGCAAAGTATGTGATTACCTCTCTTCCAAGCTTTGGTGCAAGAAACTTTTTTCTCACAAATGCATAGTGAAAAGTAAATGGCAACGCTCCAAGAATCATGCCTGCCATCAATATCACTTGCTCCTGCCATAACATGTCATCAAGAATCGTCGAGTTTGGCAAAAATCCACCAGTCGCAAGCGTGCTCATTGCCAAAGAAAAATTGTCAATCATGTTCTGCTCTCCAAAGAAATACAGCAGCAGCGCAACAATTACAATGTATACTGTAAAGATTACCGTGATTGTCCCAAATAATTCCCTCATATGTAGTGTCCTTCCTGAAATAAAACCACGCATTGACTGTAGCTTTGACTCTGGATAAAATGCCGTGATGACCAGATATATGAAACTCATTCCTCCAACCAGTTGCGTAAAGCTTCGATAGAACGTAAAGCTCTGCGGCAGGTTTTCAGGCTCGTCGATTATAGATATGCCGCCTGTAGTAAATCCTGCAGCACTTGAAAAGAATGCATTTGCAAATGCCTCGACATTTGTCTCCTCGCCAGAACTGATGTATAGATACGGAATTGTACCAAACAATGTCAGCAAGAACAGGCTGGAAAACACCAAAATTGATGCCTGGTGCAGGTTTAGACTGGCTTTTTCACCATAAGAATTTAGAAAAAATCCTGTAACTAACAAGAGAACAGTTGTAAGATAAATCCCAGTAGCAGTGGTAGTCTCATTAAGAATTGTGGCCAAAACTGCAGGTACAATCAGCAAAACTCCTGCAAACTGTAGCACAAACCCCAAGTTGCCAAGTATTGCCTTTACTGGCGGGCTAAGCAATCTTGATGGCATTGCAGTGGCGTCTCGAATGACATCTGCAATGGTTGACTGAAATATCATTCCCAGCACCTCGTTCTTTTTTGAAACAACCGGCAGTTTTCTTATGTTGTTGTCCCTCATTTTGTGAAGAGCTTCCTGAAGTGTGGCTTTTTCATTGATTGTTATGAGTGGCGTACTCATGATGCCTTTCAAGTCTGTAGATTCTGCTAAAACCGTAACATCACTAACTTTACTTAAGATGTCCTCATCAGTGACTATCCCTATTGGCTGGTTCTGCTCATCAACTACAATTATGTCGTCAGTCTCATGATGTCTGAGCATTCGTGCTGCTTCCCTGGTTGACGTGTACTGATCCAACAACAGAATGTCCTTGCTCATATACACTGTAACGTACTTTGTCAGAACATATGATACAGATCGTTCCGGATTGGTTGACATGAGCTATTCTTGGTTGTTGATTTTAAATAATTTGGGTTTTTGTTTCAATTCTGATCGTTTTAAAAAAATTAACACAAATTTAACCAAATTGCTTTAGTATCTTTATAAGCATAAAACTGGTACTTCATGCGTAGAAATGGAAATCAATCAAGCACAAGAGCCCGACTACGAGTCTGTAAAAATCGACTATGTGGGCTTTGTAGATCCATATGCTGTCGAAGGCATGGTCGTTTTAAAATCCGCAGATGGCAAAGAATTTCACATGAGGGCATTTTCTGGCGAGGTGGCACGCCACATCTCAAGTTTTAATGAGAGTATCCGTGATTCCATACCCTCTATTTACAAAATGATCGA
Organism: Nitrosopumilales archaeon CG15_BIG_FIL_POST_REV_8_21_14_020_37_12; assembly: GCA_002781805.1. GTDB lineage: Archaea > Thermoproteota > Nitrososphaeria > Nitrososphaerales > Nitrosopumilaceae > HKST03. The sequence continues at coordinate 10,150 of PFFZ01000070.1, read as the reverse complement.
GGAGATCTGCGAGGAGAATGAGATGTTTCTTGTCAAGGTGAAAATCTATGAAAGTGGCGAAGTTTTACGAGCAAATCTGTACTTTACTGGAAAAAAAGACATGGTGCTGCGAAACTATCGCGCCTCTGACGCAATGGCGTTGGGAGCGTTTTACAACATTCCAATCTTGGTCAGAAAAAACCTCCTAAAGGAAAGCATGGAAGCCTAGCAATTTCAATGGAATGGTTTTTTTCAGAGTGTATTTGTAACTGATTATGAACGAACAGGAACAACTGATGGACAATCTTCTAAACATCGACCTTGAAATTATTGATACAGTGAGGGATTTGCAGCAACAAAATTGGGATTCTGGTTCTCTAAAGCAACAGATTGGGGACCTGCTCAAGGTCCGCGATGACATGGTTGAAAAGCTAATGTCTTCTAATGGACATGAGGATAGCTGTGGTTGTGGCCATGAGCATCATGATTGATCATTGCTATCCAAATCCTCAAAAAATCTCTCAGGAAATATTTCTCTGATCTTCTGCATCTCTGACAAATACATGTCTATTGACTTTTGAATTTCATTTGCCTCATTGCTATCAGATGATTTCATCTTGCGTTCCAGGTCTTGAATTCTTTTTGCCAGTGTTTTGTACATTATAGAGTATTCTGGAAACTTCCTGGGAAGTTCGGCCATGGATGAAATACATTTTGTGTTCATATATGACTTGTGATGTGTGTGCTGATTTGTAAAATTGTTTCAATGACTTTGATATTTGCATGTCCGGATATTCTGTAGTTAAAATCAAACGGAAATTGTCGGCTGCTTTAACTTTGTCAACACAGAGTTAATCCCGTCTATGATCTCTTGTATCTTTGGATACTCTGATTTCTTTTCAGCAATGTCTTTTCTGATTATCTTTAGATAGTGCATAATCTTTCTAATCTTTTTGTTTTTTTGCGTCTTTGACAACGTTGAATTTGATATGTCCTTGATGTTAGATGATATGTCACACAGCTTGATTATTTTTGCCTCAATTGAAGACTCTCTTAGTTGTTTGATGTACTGAGCTTCAATGTCTTTTTTTGGAATGTCCTTGCTTTTTGTCAGCGAGAGAACCAGAACTGCCGACTCTTTTCCAAACCTCTGAATGACTTCATCCAATGTCACATCTGTCTTTTCTAGTATGTCATGAAGCCATGCCGCACAGATTACATTAGAGTCGGCAATGCCGATGCTCTTTAATCTATACACCACTCCCTCTAGATGCTCAAAGTGTGACGTAACTCCGTCACTTTTTTTCTGGTTTTTGTGTTTCTCTTGAGCAAAGTCTCTTGCATTTCTTGCCCTTTCTGAATCCTCCATCCCTATCGAGGATGGCCATTGTTTAATTAATTCAATGATGCTTCATAATTCGGCAAACTCATCATCTTTCAGACATAGCTTTTTGATTAATCATCAGCGTTTTTGGTTGATTCCTCTTTGTTATATTGATGTTCAAGTCCTAAAATTATATTTCCCAAGCGAACCTTTTTTCGTGAGGTCTTGCTGGCATTATGCATGGCCAAACTTGAAAAGTTATACCAAAACGTTGCCTTTTCGATAATCAAGCGATGCCATGGGAGCATCCAGCTAAAAAAACATGGAAACATTATTGAGGTATATGATGTAAAGCGCCATTTCTGGAGCAAAGGTCTTGCCGGATTGATAATCAAAGAAGAATGCAAAAATGCAAATTTGAAGGACTGGGAAATTGCACACGTAAGATCTTACCTCATTGAGGAATTGCAGTCTAGTAAGTGATTCTTCTGATTAGATACGGTTCTTTTAGCATGACTGAGTAATCTTTGACCCCTTCTAATTCAACTTGTTTCAAGTTTTGGTTTGTCACCACAACCAATGCTTCGCATCTTCTGCAAAGGACGGTCTTCCCATCTGATCTCCGCTCGTAAACCACGTTCTTTTCTAATCTGTCTTCTTTTTGGCATGTGGGGCACAGTTTTGGCTCTGTTGATGACAAGACTATCTCTTTGATGTATACTGATTTTCCCATGTTGTACACTTATGTTACGATTTCATCTAGTCTGTCTTCTTCCTGTGCCCGTTTGATCTCCATGGCAATCCTTCTGCCCACCCCAAATGTTTTGCCGTATTGGTATTTTGTGTATGGGCTGGTGGTGGCCACTATTGGGTTTCCTGGGACTCTTAGTGATACGTCATACACTACCAGTTCCAAGTCCTTTGTGATCACGCTTTGCAGAGAAAATGGGCCTATTATTCCAGGTGCATATTCTTTTTTTACAGCCGCAACAAACTTGTCCCCCATCTTGAACACTTTTTCTAGCAGGGACTCTCTGATGCTTGCAGGCGTATGCCCTACCTCTATGTTCTGCAAATCAATGTCAATGTCCATCTGTTGCCTTGCAGGCAATGCGTTGAAATCATGAACGTTTGTCTGCAGTCTCCTCTCGATTCCAATAAAGTCGACATGGTCTGAGATTGGCGTGTGAAAGAAATTAAAATTCATGTATGTGCCGATTGCCAATTCCTCTATGCTCGCTCTTTCA
>PFFZ01000070.1:3081-7417 GCA_002781805.1 Nitrosopumilales archaeon CG15_BIG_FIL_POST_REV_8_21_14_020_37_12 | reverse complement strand
TTTTCCAGAAGATAGTATTGATTGCGCCTTGCAGTTCTCTCCTCTGCTTGAAATAATTTCCTGTTTCCAAAGATTGGAACCTTGAATGAGTTCTCCAAGGTCTTGTATCCAAGGTATACTGTCAATGATCTATGCGGAACAATAATTGTATTTGATTCTCTGATCTTTTTTTGAATGCTTGGAGATGCCATGTCTTTGAATTTGTCTAGTATTACAATTTCATCGGCGATTCGCCCGAATCTCCTGTACGGCTCCTCTCTTCCTTTCTGGCAATACACTGATGTCTGAAAGTTTTCTTCTTTTGCACCATCCATCACTTCAAGTGCTGAGTGACTTCCAAGCACACCTATTTTTACATCTGAATAATCATTGATGATTTTTTTGATCTCAGAGCTCTTTATCACATATTGGCTAGAAACTGGGATCTAATATAGCTAATTTTCAATTGCCTGGATCGATAGACCAAAAGATTTTTCTCAAAAGAAAAAACACATCTTGCGTGCTGTATCATTTTGAATTGCAACTTGCAGGTGTGATTCTGTTGTCTGCCATGACTGTTGGAGGCATCTCTTTGTGGCTAAAACGGAGAAAAGCAAGGCAAGAATCTGAGCATGTACACAATGATGAATCCGCAAGCATCTAATTTGTGGTGATAAACTGTATTTTATGTACAATAGATAAAATACTGTGAAAAATCTATTCTACTCATGAGATTGGTTGTTGGAATAACTGGAAGCACTGGCGTAATTTATGGAATCAGGATGCTTGAAGTTCTAAAGAAGCTGAACGTTGAAACTCATCTTATCATGTCTGAATGGGCCACAAAGTGCATTGGCATGGAAACCAATTATCAAATTGAGCACGTTAAATCGCTTGCAACAAATGTATCTGATGAAAGAAACATGGCATCCAGCGTCTCAAGCGGTACTCACAAGGTCGACGGGATGATTGTGGCCCCCTGTAGCATGAAAACACTATCTGCAATTGCAAACGGATACGATGACACTCTGGTGGCAAGGGCTGCAGGTGTTACCATAAAGGAATCAAGAAAATTAATTCTGATGGTAAGGGAAACCCCGCTGTCGCCGATTCATCTGGAAAACATGTTGAAACTGTCTCGAATAGGAGTTGTCATCTTGCCACCAGTAACTGAATTTTACACAAAACCAAAATCAATTGATGACATTGTTAACCATGCTGTTGGAAAATGCCTTGATCAGTTTGGCTTGGAGCACAATTTATACCCGCGATGGGGCACGTTTTAGTTATTGCCAAAGTTCCGCCTTGAAAAAACCATCCATGCTCCAAGAGATAGGGTCTTTGAGATTTTTGCTGATTATTCAAACTATCAGAATCTTTTTCCCAAGTATTTCCCATCAGTAAGAATGCTCTCCACCAGAAACGATGTTTCTGTTGTTGAAGAGCATCTGATGCTAGGAAATAGAGAGTTGGTGATGATGACAAAACATGTGACTGTGTTGCCTTCATATCATGAAGTATTTGTCATTGGCGGTGATGCCAAAGGTACTCACATCGTGGAACGATTTGATCAAGTCGCAAATTCCACAAAGTTGATAGTTGATGTGGATTTCAAACTTAAAGGAAGCATGAAACTCTCAAACCTGTTTGGTAAGAACAAAATCGAAACTGACTATGCTGATATTGTCTCTGAATGTGTAAGAATTGCCGAACTCTAGTCTGACTTTGCTTCTTTGTCTTTGATGTCTTTGAGCTCTTTTTCGCCCTCGATTTTCCCTTTCTCAAATTCCCCTTTGGCCTTGCCTAGTGTCTTTGCAAGTTCGGGAATCTTTTTTGCGCCAAAGATAAAGACTACTGCAATAATTATGATAAATATCCATTCTTGCCCTTGTATGAAATTGGCAAATCCTGCTCCAAGCATTCTGTTTTCTAATTATTGATTTTAGATTTAAGTGTTCAACCTTTTACGTTCTTTACGCTCGATGACTGCCATGCCTGTAATATATAGCGCAATCATGGGTCCTGCAATAAACCACATTGTCACCCCGCTTCCATCCGGCGTGATGACTGCTCCAAAGATCACAATTGCAACGATTGCATATCTGATGTTGTTTCTCCAAAATCTGGCATCGACAATTCCAGCACTTGATACTGCATACATTACAAGCGGAAGCTGAAAAGATATTCCAAATGCAAGCAAAAACTGTAAAACAAATGTTACAAAATCCATTATGTTTAGGAACGTAACAAGACCTGCAGATTCGCCATATCTGTAAAGAAAATCCAAAATGTACGGAATTACATACAAATATGAAAACACACACCCTGCAACAAACAACCCCAGTGCGGGTAGTGATATGCTTCTACTTACTTTGATCTCTTTTTCCTTTAATGCCGGCTTGATAAACCCCACCAACTCCTTGATGATTATGGGCATGCTTAGTGCAATTCCTGCCAGTGCCGCAATGTACACTTGAGCAAAAAATGCCTGGCCGGGGGCTGTTTGAATCAACTCGACATCTTTTGGAACAAGATTTTCTCTCATGTGATTGGTAATCTGTGCTGCCATGTTGTCTAGCGGCTCTAGCACTGGGTAATACAGCTGAATTCCGCTAATCTGTACTGGCTCTGCATGAAACGTTAACAGGAACATTGAGATAATTCCTACCGCTATGACGATTCGCAGTATGCTCTTTCTTAACTCGTTTAAGTGATAGTTGATTTCTTGAATCTCAGACATCTAAGATCTATCTGGGCCAGACTGCCTTATCTATTTGCCGGGAATTGGCAACAGTTTTGCTTCGGGCAAACCCGCATCTTTAAGCTCATCATGAGTAAGCCCTTCAAACTCTAGTGATATAATTGCCTTTGTCTTGAATTTCTGCTCCATGTTTTTTGCCAATTCTGCCAGTTCTCTTGGCGAGTAGATTTCTTTGGAATCTTTGAGAAACACTCTCTCGCCTTTCTCCATCTCCTTTCCACCATATTTGTCCTGAAGGAACTTGGTGATTGCTGGCAGTTCCTTTCTTGAAATGTTGTTGTGATAGTATGTGATGCCTTTTATTGATTCATAGTCGTATGCTGTTCCGTTTCTATATAGAAAAACTCCGATAAACATGGCATCTGTTTCTGGCTCCCTGACACACTTTATTTCCCAATTGAGCAGCTTTCCCTCATTATATGCGAACTTCTCAATTTCATCAGGTGTTATCTTCCAGTATCTTGATCTTGCCAATGATTATTTTTAAATTAAATGTGATATAAATTCCAATGTTTGAGATAACGTTTCCTTTTATACGATAAATTGCCTTAGTGCGTTAGTGAGCAATAGGATTACGGTTGTACTGGACTCTGGAAATTTAGAAAAACTCAGAACGATACAAGCAAAGATGATAAAATCGTCAATCAAATCTGTGAGTTTCTCACATGTGTTGAATCTGGTTCTTGAAGAAGGACTAAAAAAATTCAAATCATAAAACGCAACAAAAACATTCCATGATCAAGAACCATTGGCATTAATCGTGATTCTACAAAAATAATTTATTCATTGTACAATTCTGATACTCGATTCCGGGTAGCGGTGATGTAACAACAATACTAGTCCTCAGAATCGGGTACCTACAATGTCTTGCAAATTAAGTATAAAAGCACAGGTCTGGTCGGAAGATAGATTAACCTCATTTTGACTTTCAGAAATATTCATGGGCACATATGACGTTCACGTAACCATTGAAAACAAACCCGGAATAAGTGATCCTGAAGGCGATACAATTCTAAATGATTTGATCTTAAAGGGCACTCGTTCAACCATAACAAAAATCAAAGCAGCAAAAATGCTCAAATTCACAATAAAGGAAAAAGACAAAAAAACCGCCCAAAAAAAGATTCAAGAAATATGCGACGAGTTGCGCATCTACAACCCAATGGTCAGCAAAGTCACAATTGATGTTTTTGATGCCTAGCATCTGCTCTAGTTTCAAAGGTTACTTTCAATACCAATGTTCTCATTTCTGATTCTTGTTGCTGTGATGGTTGCACTCCTTTTTGTGCTGCTAGATTGGCGATCAGAAATCGTTTCGTACCGGGCTCTAGATTCAAATTAAATATCTGTTCAAGTAAAAGCAATCGTGAAGATCGGAGTTGTTGTTTTTCCAGGCAGTAATTGTGATCGAGACATGTATCATGTTTTAACTGATGTTTTTCATCTTGATGCCCAGTATTTTTGGCATGACAAGGGGCTACCAAAAAACATAGATGCGGTAATTTTGCCCGGCGGGTTTTCTTATGGCGATAGATTACGAGCTGGAGTTATTGCAGCGCACAGCCCAATCATAAACGATGTTAGGAGGCTGGCAGA
>PFFZ01000070.1:582-2920 GCA_002781805.1 Nitrosopumilales archaeon CG15_BIG_FIL_POST_REV_8_21_14_020_37_12 | reverse complement strand
AGCTAGGTCAAAAAATACCAATCCCAATTGCAAACGGCGAGGGCAGGTATTACGTTGACGAGGCAACTCTTGAGAAATTAAAGAAACACAACCAAATTGTCTTTCGTTATACTGACTCTGTTAATGGCTCCTCATACAATATTGCCGGAGTGTGCAATGAAGATTTTAACATTGTAGGAATGATGCCTCATCCAGAACGTGCCGTTGAATCTGAAATCAACCCAATTGATAACAAGCCCTCATCTCTTATCTTCAAATCTCTTTTGCACACGATTGGTGTTGAAAATTGAGTTTGGAACCACAAGAATTAGAGGACCTAACATCAAAGATTGGCAGAAAACCCACATCTACAGAGCTACAGATTGTCGCAGCCGAATGGTCTGAGCATTGCTCGTACAAGTCATCAAAAAAACATCTCAAAATGCTACCAATGACCGGACCTCTAGTAATATCCGAAAAAGGATATGATTCAGGGGTATTGGATGTAGGTGGCGGCTATGTTGTGACTGCCCACATTGAAAGCCACAACCATCCCTCTGCTGTTGAGCCATATGGCGGAGCTGCCACCGGTGTTGGCGGGGTGATACGCGACATTTTGTCTGCAGGTACGCGGCCTATTGCAATTCTTGACGGCTTGAGATTTGGAGATATTGAAAAAGATCAACAAGCAAGATGGCTCTTTAAAAACGCTGTAACTGGCATTGCTGATTATGGAAACTGCCTGGGAATTCCAACCGTTGGAGGCGAAGTTGAATTTGACAAGTGTTATACAAATTATGCACTAGTAGATGTGGCATCTGTTGGGTTTGGAAAAAAAGAAAACCTGATAAAAAACCATGCAAAGAAAGGCGACCTCGTAGTTTTGCTTGGGGGATCTACTGGCCGTGACGGAATCGGCGGCTCTCAATTTGCATCAGATTCTTTAGAGTCCGACGATCGTTCTGCAGTTCAAATTCCAGACCCATTCATTGAAAAGCTAATCATAGAAGCCGTTTTAGAGGCCCGAAATCATAACCTGATCAACGCAATGAAGGACTTGGGCGGCGGTGGCTTGTCTTGCGCCGTTTCTGAAACTTCAGATGCCCTTTCAATTGGCATCGAGATGGATGTTGACAAGGTGCATACGCGAGAGCCAGGAATGCACCCAGATGAGATTATGGTCTCTGAATCTCAGGAAAGAATGCTGATTGTTACTGACAATGTAAAACTAAAAAAACTGCAGGAAATCTGCAAAAAATTTCGAATCACCTGTTCTGTAATCGGGCATGTGACCTCTGATAATATGATGCATGTCAAAAAAGGCAAGAAGACGTTTGCCCATCTTCCAACAGACGTTGTGGCAAATGCTACGTTGCTAGACAGGCCGTCAAAAAAGCCAGCATACATTGCAACTATTGAGAGCGAAAAAAAACTCAAACCCATTTCTGACTATACCAAAATGATGATGAAGTTCTTGGCATCTCCAAATATTGCCAGCAAAATTTGGGTGTATGGCCAATATGATCATGAAGTTGGAATCAGAACTGTCATAAAGCCAGGCAGGGATGCCGCAGTTTTAAGATTGGACAATGGAAAGTTCCTGTCTGTAAAAATAGACGGCAATCCAAAACACTGCTACATAAACCCGCGCGAAGGTGCAATAGGATGCTTTGAGGAGGCATGCAGAAATGTTGTATGCACTGGCGCAAAACCAATTGGAATGCTTGACCATCTTCAGTTTGGAAATCCTGAAAACCCTGAAATCTTTTGGACATTTTTGGAATCTCTCAAGGGGCTGACTGATTTTGCAAAGCATTTCAAAATTCCCTGTGTTGGCGGCAAGGTCAGTCTATACAACGAAACTCCTTCAGGTCCAATAAAACCAACCCCTTTGATTGGCGTCTTGGGCCTTGTTGACAAAAAGCCACAGATTAACATGAAAATCAACAATGATGATGTCCTGATAATTATTGGCAACACAAAAAATGAGATGGGCGGCTCTGAGTATTTCGAATACATCCACAAATTCATCGGAGGAAAATGTCCCGTAGTTGATTTTGCAGAATCAAAGAAGAACATGGATACAGTACTGGATGTAATCAAAAAAGGGATTCTCAAAAATGTACATGATTGCTCAAAAGGCGGCTTGGCCATTGCAGTATCTGAAATCTGCATGATTGAGCAAATAGGCTGCACTGTATTCCTTGATAAGGTCCCTGGAGAAAAATTAGATGCAGACAGAGTTTTGTTCTCTGAAAGTCATTCAAGATATCTCCTAGTTTTAGAAAAAAGCAATCTGAAAAAACTGGAGGAAATTCTAAAGAAAAACAAGATAGCATTTGGTGTGATTGGGAAGTTT
>PFFZ01000070.1:0-370 GCA_002781805.1 Nitrosopumilales archaeon CG15_BIG_FIL_POST_REV_8_21_14_020_37_12 | reverse complement strand
AAGCGTGGGGCATTGCAATCCCAAACAGAGAACCTCTGAAAAAATTGGGCCTTGTCTCCTCGTCCTCATCTGATTTTAAAAAAATATGCGAAGACTATGCGTCCCCTGCAGTTATCGGCCATGTTCGATACTCTACTATTGGAAAAAGCAATCTGGAAAATGCTCAGCCTCTCAAGGTCAAGGATCTTTGCATTGCGCACAATGGAACGATTGCAAACGTGCAAGAGCTTGCAAACATGGTTGGCGGCTGTTCATTTACTCCGCAAAATGCCAGTGATACGCTGGTTGCCGCTCAAAGACTGGTCTCGCTAATTTCAGAAAAAGGCCAAATGGGCAAGGCACTTTCAATTTTGAAAAACGAGATGGTTGG
>PFFZ01000054.1:12254-12616 GCA_002781805.1 Nitrosopumilales archaeon CG15_BIG_FIL_POST_REV_8_21_14_020_37_12 | reverse complement strand
AATAACAAAAAGCATTAGTTTGAGCGGTAGTGAGATCACCACCGGCGGCAAAGTAATCATACTCATTGCGGTCAAGACAGAAGATACGACAAGATCCAAGACAAGGAATGGCAATGCGATCAAAAATCCTATTTGGAAAGCTGTATTGAGCTCACTTAATACGAAAGCCGGAACAGCTACCAACAGAGGAATATCTTCTACCTCGGCCGGCACTTCAGAACGAGTAATCTCAAGAAACAAGCCGATATCTTTATCTCTGGTATGCCTAACAAGAAATCCTTTGAGCGGAGTAAAGGTCTTTGTTATTGCTTCATCCTCACTCATCTGCCCATCGAGATATGGCTTTACTCCATCAGTATACA
>PFFZ01000054.1:0-12157 GCA_002781805.1 Nitrosopumilales archaeon CG15_BIG_FIL_POST_REV_8_21_14_020_37_12 | reverse complement strand
TGATTCCTTCTTGTATCATAAACTGTATGCCTGCCACAAAATCTAGATCACTGATCATTCCTTCGGACCACCACGCTGCGTTATCTTTGACCCATTTTGGTATGGTGCTGTCTGTTTTTTTGCTTGAATCTATATGTGGAATTTGAATGATTCTATTTTCTATCATATGACGTAATGCTGAAATGAATTCAGAATCACCAATTTTATCTTCTGACCACCACTTAGAGATTTGTTTTACCCATTCTGGGATCTTTATTGGGTATATCCTCTCTAACTCTGGTGGTTTCTCTGTTGCTATGTATGGATATTTTGCAATTACTTTGCTGACAAAATCGTTGTAGTTTTTTACCACTGTGCTGTTTGGTTTTTGCTCCATTGCTCTTTTAAAATATTTTTGCGCCTCTTGATATTCTCCCAAGTTTCCAAAACCTACTCCCATTCCAGTCAGTGCAACTGCATCATTTGGTTGATATTGTAGAATTCTAAAAAACTGCTTTAACGATCTTTCATGATGCCCTAAATTACTTTCCGCAATGGCCTTCATTTTCAATGTGGATATGTTGTTTGGAACAATTTCTAGAATTTCATCATAAATTGTGATTGCTTGATTGTATTCTCCTTTGACAAAGTGTTTTTTTGCTGCTTCAAACATTATTGGTGCATCATCTATGCTTTGAGCAAAGACTGATGGCAAAAAAAACCCCGTTAAAATTAAACCCGTGATTACAAAAATGTATTTCATTTTGCTTGATTCTTTTTTCATAATTTTAGATATATTTTACTTCTTTTTGAGCAAATCTTTAATCTGTTGAAATTTATTTGACTTTAGGATGGTTGAAGTAGGCGTGGGGGAGATGATTTATTCTCTTCGAAAACAAATTCAAAAAATACAGTCTGAACTTGATGCATTGGGCACGCCTGTAAAAGACTTACCTGAATTGATCTCATCTGCTAATCTCTTACGCTCAAACGAATATCTCTTAAAATCAAATGAAAAACAATCTCAGTTGCTGGATGCGTATAGACAGTATTCTAAATCTCTGGAAGAGATGCTATCTACTGTTTTTGACATCCAAAAAGATCTTAAAAATATCTTAAAAGAACAATCCGCACTTATGTCTAAACATAAAACCATTAAAAAACCAAAAAGATCAAAATCAAAAAAATAATCTCTTTTTTAGATGTGAATAATATCTCCTGCTATGACCCTTCGATTTCTGTTGTTTTCTGATATTATGAGGGCACCATCGTCATCTATCTCGATTGCTTTTCCTTTGATTGTTTCCTTGCCGGTCTTTATCTCGATTTCTTTCCCAACTGTTGATGACTTTTTTGTCCACTCTCTGATAATCTCTTTGGTTTCTCCTGCACTTAATATGAAATATATCCTTTCTAGTTCTGTAAGGAATGAAAGAACCAGGTTAGATGGCATTCCAATTTTACCATGTTCTGATAACGATGTGACTCCGTAGAAATTTGGTGTTCCTTTTAATGTTCTCTCAATTTGTTTTACATCCACGTTAAAATTAATCCCAACTCCCAAGACCAGACTCTCTATTTTGTTTGATTCTAATGATGCATCAACTAACATTCCTGCTACTTTCTTTCCTTGAATGGTTATGTCGTTTGGCCATTTCAATTCTGTCTTTATCTTTAATGTTTTTTCTATTGAATTAGACAATGCCAATGCTGATGCTAATGGGAATAATGTTGCAATTTCAATGTCAAATTTTGGATGTAAGATGACTGAAAGCCATATGCCGCCTTTTGGAGATTCCCACTTTCTACCTGATCTTCCTTTTCCACTGGTTTGTTTTTCTGCCACAATCACGGCACCATTATTTTCTTTATCAAATGTCATGGTAAGTGCTTGATTTTGTGTAGAATCAATTGAATCAAAATAGTATGCCTGTTTTCCTATGAATTTTGTCTTCAATCCTTCTGTTATTTCCCACGGGAGTAGTTTTTCAGAATCTGACTCTAGTCTATATCCAAGCTTTTGTTTTGTTTCAATTTTATACCCCAATTCTTTTATTTTTTTTATATGCTTCCACACTGCAACTCTGCTAATCTTTAAGACATCACTCAAATCTTGTCCTGACAAATATTCGGTGTTATGTGATTTTAGAAAATACAGTACTTTGACCAGACCTGGATTGTTAAACGAATTGTAAATCAATTAGATTTATTTTGCAATTCTAGTATAAAATACAGTCTTAACTCAAAACCCGATATCGATGTCAAATCCACCGTCTCCTGCATCGCTTCCTCCATCCATCCCTTCAACATCATTGACTCCATCTGGAATACTTTCTGCAGGGACATAATCTGACATCATCATTCCCATCATACTAAACATCATTGAAAACATCATGATGTCCATGATTCCGAAAAACATCATTGTCGGTAAAAATGATTTGTTGTCATCCATGTATTGCTTTAATTTTTGTTTGTCACCAGTTTTGTATATTGCAGACATTTGGTTCCATTTCTCTTGTAATTCGTATACCCTCTCATCAATTTCACGAGTTCCTCTGTCTGTTACTTTGATCTCAATTTTTTTACCAAACCATCCTTTCTTCTCTTCTACTGTGATCATTTCTCTGTCCTCTAATTTTTCCAGAATTGTATTGAGTTCTTCGGGGTTGATTTTTGTAGTATTTTGAATTTTATCAAAATTTTTCTTACCTCTTTTAATTGCCCCTAAAACAATCAGATCTTTTGGCTCTTCCATGGTTTTATTTTTGAGATGCTACTAAAATAGTATGCTCTTTTTATTTTTTAAATCATCTTTCTTCTTTTCATCTCTGAAACAACTGCTGGTATTCCTTCTCTATATGTAGGAAATTTAAAATCATAAATTTTTGATATTTTTGCATTTGAAACCTTCATGGACGTCGTCAATAGTTTGATTAAATCCCCCCCAAGCACTGCTTTTGCAAGAAAAACAGGTACATTTCCTGGTTGTTTTGCATCTATGGCATCTGCAACATGCATCACAAAATCTTTGAATTTTGTAGGTAATGAGTCTGATACAATGAATGTATTGTTTGTTTGACTCTTTTCCATAATTGAGATCATGCTACCTATCACGTCATCAATATGTACAAATCCCTTGTAATATTCACCACCTTTTGGAAGTCTGAATGTATTTTTTAAAAGACGTTTAACTAGAAATTCATAAAACCATCCGTCTGCTCCATAAACATCTCCTAAATGGACTACTGAAAAATTAATCCCTAACTCATTACAGTTTTGTTCAAGAAACTTTTGTGCATCTAATCGTGTTTTAACAAATTCTGTATCTGGATTATATGGAAATGATTCATCCACTATTTTATTTCCTGTTTGTCCGTATACTCCTAATCCTGAAACATATAAAATTGATTTTGTTTTTTCTTTGACATTATTAAAAAGATTTTTTGTACCATCAAAGTTTAATTTTTGTGTGATTTTTTTGTCTTTCTCTAGTGGTGTGTGTGCTGCTAGATGAAATACATAGTCGTATTGCTCATCAGTAAAGTTGATTTTTTTGTCAGTTAGATCGCCAACAATAATCTTTGATTTGGCATTTCCTTGCCTCCCTTTTCGTATCAGAGATGTCGCGATATGTTCATTTTTTATGAGTGCTTCTACTAGATTTGAGCCGATGAATCCTGTAGCCCCTGTGACTAAAACAGATTTGCTCATATCCTCATTTTAATTTGGAACATTATTGTATCTTGTGTCATTAAATAACATTGAAAATTCAAAAATTATATTCCTGAACATCCATTGCTTTTCATGGAACGTGATTCCCTTTCTGATACTGAAATACGTGAGGTTTTGTCTTTAAAACAGGTTGCAGTGGTTGGCATGTCTAAAAATGAACACAAGGCAGCCCATTACGTTCCTAAATATTTGTCTGATAATGGTTATGACATTATTCCTGTTAACCCTACTGCGGAATCAATTTTGGGAAAGAAGTGCTATCAAAGAATCTCTGATATTGATGGTGCCATTGATATCGTAGATATTTTTAGGCCCTCTGAGGACGTTCTTTCTGTAATTACAGAGGCAATAAAGAAAAAGCCTAAAGTGATATGGTTGCAAGAAGGAATTCATAATCCTGAAGCTGAACAGCTTGCACTGGATGCAGGAATCACAGTTGTTTTCAACCGATGTATGCTTGCAGAGCATCAGAGACTGCTAAAATGACCAATTTTGAAGATTTTTACAAACAACTACTTGAAATTGTATCTAAATATGAAAAAAACAACATTCCTCTTAAAATCGAAAAAGATCTTGATAATAACATTATCAAAATTTTTGGACAAAATATCACCTCACTTACACGCGCAAAAAATGGCCTAAATGACGTATCTGAACTTGCTTTTGCAACAGCTGAACATCACCCGTTTTGGAACTTGTTATACAACTGCTCAGAAATATCGAATACCATCTTAGAAAGATGGAATGACAAACTATCAAAAGATGATATTGAGGATATCACGTGGGCGATAAAGGAATTGACTCATGCTTTGGAAACACTCAAAGAAAAAACCGCGGATGGCATCTAGGCAGAGATAAATATTCTGAAATCACTATTACTTCATGCCAATTAAACTCGGGCTGATAGGCAAAACAAATACTGGCAAAACAACTTTTTTCAATGCAGCCACTTTGTCTTCTGAAGAAATCTCTTCATATCCTTTTACCACAAAAAAACCCGTTTCTGGAACTGCGCATGCAATTACATTGTGTGTTCATCCTGAATTCAAAATTGATGACAATCCAAACAACTCAAAATGTGTTGATGGTTGGAGGTACATCCCTATTGAATTAATTGATTTGCCTGGACTCATAAAAGATGCTTGGAAAGGAAAAGGATTGGGTAATCAGTTTTTATCAATAGCTGCCCAATCTGACGCTTTACTACATGTGGTTGATGCATCTGGTGGAATAGATTCAACTGGAAAAATCACCGAGTCTGGAACCGGTGATCCGATATCTGATTTTGCCGACATCGAAGAAGAATTGATAATGTGGTATCTTAAAATTTTGGAAGGTAATCGTGACAAAGTTGCAAAACTAACTCGAGCAGGTACTGATCTAATTGATGCAATTACTGACTTGTACAGGGGTATTGGGGTAAATAAAACCCATGTTCGAAATGCTTTGACTGTAACTAATTTGGAAGAAAAAGAATTTGATGATTTTGATATGCACGATACTAAAAAATTCACTGCCTCTCTAAGAAAAATTTCAAAGCCCACCCTTATTGTTGCAAATAAAATCGATGTTGATGGTGCTGATAAAAATTTTGCTCGACTACGAGAAAAATACAATGATTCTATTGTGATTCCCGTTAGCGGTGATAGTGAGTTTAGTTTGAGGCGTGCTGAACAAAAAGGACTAATAAAATATTCTCCTGGCTCTGAGCAATTTGAAATCATTAAATCTGATGAATTAAATGCCAAGCAGATTTGTGCCCTTGATTTTATCAAAAAGGGAATAATGGGTGAATATATGAGAACAGGCGTGCAATTTGCAATCAACATTGCGGTATTCAAATTACTAAAGATGAATTCAATTTATCCCGTAGCAGACGAAAAAAATATGGCAGATAAAAAAGGTCGCGTGCTTCCTGATCTGATTTTGCTAAAAGACGGTGCAACAATTAATGATCTTGCAAAAGAAATTCACACTGATCTTCTTAAGGGTCTTTTATATGCCAAGGACTTGAGATATAATCTTAGATTGCCCGTTGACTATCAATTGCGAGATCGTGATGTTGTTTCATTGATTAATGCTTCAAAGAAACAATCTTGACCCAGAAAGAATAGTGGTCCAAATATTTATTCAAAATCTATAATTTAGAAGCATAGCTAATAAATTCAGGACATGAAAAATAACTGCAATGGAGGGAGGTGTTTCTGAATTACACATTACTCAATTTGGTATTTACAAAATCACCGATTGTGCAGACTTTGTCTTTCCAAACACTGAAATCAAAATTAAACGAATTTCTGAACGTGTATTTTCATATCTGCGAAAGAATCATGATGATGAGATAGTTGAAAAAATAATTCCTACGCAATCCAATGAATTGACAATTGAGATATGTCCTATACGCCCGATAAACTATCCTGCAAAACGAACAAGTTATGTTTATCTTGATCTTGAAACTCCTATCTTCTTGTCTGAAGGATCCGCAGCCACAATCTTTGTTCGATGTCCTGTAGAAATTGGCTTGTTTTTGATTCATGATGGACAAAAGGATTCTTTGGATTGGTTTACTTGTGATCCTGAACACTCTCGATTTGGCTTGTACGGTTCTCCGGAATCAGGTACATTATGCAAATACGCAAAATCTGAAATTGTTGAATCTTATTATGATTCCATCCCTTTTGTTAATGGGGTGATGGAAATGAACATTCAGAACGAATTATCTGGAGGCCATTCCATATCTAAAATTATTTTTCCTATTACTGATCATTCTTTGTATTATCGAGATTCCAAGACAATAATTAGCTCATTAAATGCAGTTCTAAAGAAGAAACTTACTCTGGAAGTTTTAGATATATCTCAAAAAAGTATTCAAACTGACTGGGTATTATCTCCATCATACGAATCAGCGGAACCAGTCAAACGCATGGATATGGGTGTGGATTAGTGATGTTTGAATCTCTCCAAGGTCTAGGCGAAATAGAGATTGCAGGAGGACTGACTCTTCTGTCATTGCTGATTGGAGGAATAATTATGGGTGTTGGATTCATTATTGCCCGAACAGTACGATTGCTTTTTACAAAATACTATGCACCAACGTTACCACAAGATACTGCAAAGAATATGGGGAAACTTCTCTACTTTGGAATACTGATTCTATCCTTTTTGGTATTTACTTCTTCAACTGGTGTTGATCTCTCTGGACTTTTAGTTGCAGGTGGAATATTTGGAATTGTAATTGGTTTTGCAACCCAATCTGTAGTTTCTAATCTTATTTCTGGAATATTTTTAATGATTGAAAAACCTGTTAAGCAAGGCGATTCTGTAGAACTTCCAGGACTGGATATATCTGGTACATTACTAGATATTAGTACTTTTTCTGTAAGGATAAGACGTTTTGATGGAACCATTATACGGATTCCAAATGAATCTTTTTTCACATCTAACATTCGCTCTCTTACATCCACACCAGTAAGAAGATCTGAAGTAGTTTTTGGAATTGCATATAAAGAGGACATTGATGCGGCAATTTCTGTAATTGACAAAGAAATTCGCAAATCACTTCCTTTTGTTTTAATGATACCAAAGCCTGAATTTAGGATAAAAGAATTGGCTGATTCAAGCGTGAATATTGAGCTTTTTGTGTGGCATCCTAGGGAGGATTGGGGTGAAGTTGCTCCAGTATTACTAAAGGTTGTGAAAAGGGCTCTTGATGCAGCCGGCATAGAAATCCCATTCCCACAGCGTGTTATCTGGCAAGCAAAAGAATAAGCGCTTTTTTATTTAGTTGCCAAAACTCGTTTTTGGTTTTGTCTTTTTTTGATCAAACTAAACATGATCATTCCCACATTTAATATTGAAACAATTTCTATTAGATCAACACCATACAAGAACCAATCAATAATTGGATGTACTCTGGAAACAAACCCTGCTTCCAGCATCATATCTGCATTCCATACCATGTGTGGTATCTGGATAAATTGAATTATTGCAATTATGATTACACTGCCTAAAATTTTATCTTCATACCACTTCCAAAACTTATTCCATGTATTCATAAATTCTATTCTTTTTTACAATAATTAAATAATTTGAAAATTAGATTCAACTAATTAGACTGAACTAATTTTCAGCCTTGATTCTTTCTTTTTTCACCCAAATAGTTTTTCCCTTGTGATCTATTATCTCTATGTTCATTTCATTTATTTTGTTGCGGATTTTATCTGCATCTTCAAACTGTTTTTCCTTTCTTAGCTGCTCTCTTTTGGATATCATTTCATCTATTCTCTGTTTTTCTTCTTCAGAAATATGTGGGATGTTTAGTCCTAAAATTTGGAGCATTCTGTTAAATTCTGGTAAAATTGTTTCTGAATCTGATTTTCCAAGAACTCCCTCTGCTGCTCTCTTGTTTGTTTCTTTAACCAATTTGAAAAATGCTGATAATGCAAGATGTGTATTAAGATCTGCTTCCAATGCATCATCAAATTCTTTTTTAACAATACTGATGAATTCTTTGATGCTCTGATTTGTTGATAAATTCGCATGAACTAATTCATAGTAGCATATTTCTGCCTGTCTCCATTTGATAATGTTTTCTTTTAATGTCTCTTCTGAATAATCAATCGGTTTTGAATAGTGTCCTGATAGACAAAACAATCTGATGATGTTTGGTCCCCACTTTTCTAAAACTTGCTTTATGGATTTGATATTTCCAAGAGATTTTGACATTTTATCTCCATTTATTGTGACCATACCTACATGCATCCAAATCTTTGCAAATTGTTTTGACGTAAATGATTCTGATTGCGCAATCTCATTTTCATGATGAGGAAATATGAGATCTCTTCCTCCTCCATGAATGTCAAAATTTTCTCCAAGATACTTTATGCTCATTGCAGAGCATTCGATATGCCATCCTGGTCTTCCTTTCCCCCAAGGACTGTCCCATGTTGGCTCTATGTCTGATAATTTCCATAATGCAAAATCCATAGGATCCTTTTTTGTCTCATCTACCTCTATTCTGGCACCTGATTGTAGATCGTCTATTTTTTTTTTAGATAATTTGCCATACTCTGGGAATTTTTCCACCGAAAAATAAACCCCGTTTTTTGATATGTATGCGATATCTTTTTCAACTAGTTTTTTAATAAATTCCTGAATTTCCTCAATGTGCTCTGTTGCCTTTGGATAGTTTGATGCACGTTTTACATTAAGCGCATCAAAATCTACAAAATAATTCTTGATGTATCTTGAGCTGATTTCTTCAGCAGTAGTATTTTCCAATTTTGCTCGATTTATTATCTTATCATCCACATCTGTGAAATTTTGAATGAATTTCACTTCTACTCCCTTACTCTCTAGATATTTTCTGAGTACATCAAAAATGATTATTGTTCTGGCATGGCCTACATGCGATTCATCATATACTGTAACTCCGCATAGGTAAATTCTGACCTTGTTTGAGACGTCTAACTCTTGCTCAGAATTTTTTAACGTATCTTGTAGTCTCATTTCTGACTCTCAAATGGTTTTTGCTGTTGCTCTCGTTTGTGTTTGCTGTTGATGTGAAACTGATAAATTTTTTCCACAACTGGAATTTCGATGTTTGTTAATACTGATGTTTCTTTTACTGATAGTTTTTTATCAAAAATACAATAAAGAATAGAATCTATCTCTTCATATGTAGCTCCTATCTCTTTTTCTGCATCGTGCTCTTTCCATAAGTGTGGGCTGCTCTTCTTTTCTATCACGTTTTTTGGCACGTCTAAAAACTTGGCAATCTCTCTTACCTGTATTTTGTATAGTGAGATTATTGGTATTAGGTCTGCTGCACCATCACCGTGTTTTGTGAAATATCCTATGAGGTATTCACTTTTGTCGCTAGATCCTAAAACCAGATAGTTTTTTGCGTTTGCATAATAATATAGGATGTTGGCCCTTACCCGTGCTCGTAGATTTCCTTTTGCCCATTCATTTGGTTCAAGATATTTTGTATATTCTTTTACGATTGGATTTATGTCTATTAACTTGTACTTGATACCCGTCAGTGCTATCATTTTTAGTGCATCTTCTGTTTCTGTTTTTGGGGTAATTTCTGTATCTGGCATGATTATTGCTAGTGTTTTTTCTTTAACTGCTCTTTTGCATAAATATGCTAATACTGCTGAATCTATTCCCCCACTTAGTCCTAAAACCACTCCGTCAGAATTATTCTCTGCAATCTTGTCCAAAAGAAATTTTTCAATTGTTTTTGCTATTGATACATAATCTTGATTTTTTATCTCATCTATTATCTCCTGATTCAATAAACAGCTTATCTGCTGTAGGAATAAAAATTATGTCTAAATATCTACGTAGATTCCGTCATCCCTTAATTCTGTAGCATATGTCTCTAATTTCACATCTTTGAGATAGTCTGTCAACTCCCCTGTTTTGATATTATAATGCCAAAAATGTAGTGGACACTCCACAATATCCCCATCTAATTTTCCTGGGGCAATTGAGCCATCTTGGTGAACACATAGGTCGTCTATGGCATGATATCCATTTTGGTTAAATATTGCAATCTGCTTTCCGTCTATTTTGAATGCCTTACCTTTGCCTGATGCAATTTCTCCTTTTTCTGCAATCTTTTTCCAGACCATTTGGCTTTTTTCTAACTTTGTTATTTATTTAGATTCGCATGATAGGATTTTATACGGTTCAAAGGAGGATTTTGTATTGAGCAAAGTAAAATCTAGTCCTACCCTCGTCAAAAATGGAAAACTTTCGTATGAATGGGCTAGATCTCATATGCAAATTTTAGATAACACTATTAACCGCTTAAAAAAATCAAAACCTCTTAAAGGAATTACTCTGGGTTTTTGTTTGCATATCACAAAAGAGACTTCTGTACTTTTGATGGGTGCAAAAGAACTTGGTGCCACTGTTGCTTGTTGTGGCGGTAACCCTCTTACCACACAAGATGATGTCGCTGCTTTTCTTGCATCGCAAGGAATTCACGTTTATGCATGGCATGGACAATCTGTTAAAGAATATGATTGGTGTATTGATCAGGTTTTGAAACATAATCCCACAATCCTGACTGATGATGGTGCTGATATGAACATCAAGGCACATTTTGATAAGAGATTCAACTCAATGAAAATTTTGGGTGCTACTGAAGAAACTACGGCAGGTGTTACTAGAATAAGAGCTGTTGAAAATCAGGGCAAACTTCGCTATCCTGTAATATTGGTAAATGAAGCATACACAAAACACATGTTTGATAACAGATATGGTACTGGACAAAGTACTATTGATGGATACCTTAGGGCGATGAATTTACTTATGGCATCAAAAAGAGTTGTTGTGGTGGGATACGGTTGGGTTGGTCGTGGTGTTGCTTCCAGATGTCATGGTATGGGTTCCAAAGTAATTGTTACTGAAATAGATCCTATTAAAGCACTTGAAGCACACATGGATGGATTTGAAGTAATGCCAATGTCTCAAGCAGCAAAAATTGGTGACATCTTTATCACCTGTACTGGGATGACAAGTGTGATTAGAAAAGAACACATTTTACAAATGAAAGAAGGTGCAATTATGGGAAATGTTGGCCACTTTGATGTTGAAATTGACAGTAAATTCTTACTAAAACAATCAAGATCAGTTAAGCGTGTTAGGCCGAGTTTAGACGAATGCACACTCAAAAACGGAAAGCGTGTTTATCTAATCGGTGAAGGCAGGCTTGCTAATTTAGTTGCTGCAGAAGGACATCCTCCCGAAGTTATGGCTCAATCCTTTTCCAATCAGATTTTGTCTGTTTTATACATTCTAAAAAACCATGCCAAGATGGAAAATAAGATTATTAATGTTCCTGAAGAGATTGATAGGCAAGTTGCAGTTGATGCTCTAAAAGCAATGGGAGTAAGTATTGACAAGCTTACTCCTGAACAGGTCAAATATATGCATAGTTGGTAATCATCCTCATTTTAGTTCGGTAAAAATCCATTCGCCGTGAAATTCCAAATTTTGTTCATCTTATTGTTTTCTTGTGCAACATTCTGTTGCTTGTTTAAATTTTCATAAAAAATATTCCAAACAGACATCGTTGTTCTGTCTAAATCTAACTATGACAATCTACAAAACTTCTTAAGATCTAGTGTTGTCTCTCACTATATATGAGTAACAAAGCAATTATCACAAGCGCTTTACCATATGCAAATGGCGAGATCCATTTAGGACATGTGGCCTCAACATATCTTCCTGCTGATGTGACTACAAGATTTCTCAAATTAACTGGAGTTGAGGCATACTATGTTTGTGCATCCGATGACTTTGGCACTCCCATTCTAATTCAATCTGAAAAAGAGAACAAAACTCCTTCAGAATATGTTGCTTACTGGAATAAACGAGATTATGATGATTTTGCGGCATTTAACATTGGTTTTGATTATTTTTATAAAAC
>PFFZ01000083.1:6384-12704 GCA_002781805.1 Nitrosopumilales archaeon CG15_BIG_FIL_POST_REV_8_21_14_020_37_12 | reverse complement strand
TCTCTTCCACTTTTAGTAAGAGAGACATTAATTTTATTATCGTCTATAGTAGATTCGACAAGACCCTTTTTTTCCATCCAGACAATATGTTGTGCCAGTCTTGCATAGTTTAGTTTTGTATCAAGTGCTAGCTGTGTTTTTCCTTCAGATGGGTTTTCAGTCATAAATTTTACTATACGCATCAAAGTTTTCATGCTTGGATCAAAACGGGGCGTCAGAGTTTTGGCTTTTAAAATTTCTACTACTTTATGATCAATGGTCAAACCCAACATTGAGACAAGAACATTACTTATAACCTATCTCACCAAGTAACAATCAACGATCTACAGTCTGAGAGATATTTTGTTTTTGGTGTTAATTATTACTATACTCAGGAGTGAAACAGCTAGAATCATCATTGTAAGTGCTCCAAATTCAGGGACTACCACAATATCGATTGGGGTACCATAGGATACGGTAATTGGTTGTGAACCCATTTCATGCAATATGATTTGAATGTTAACTAGGTCACTACTAGGCAATGTCTGAGTTAGATGAGCACCAACACCAATGTGTTGACTAACCATAGTTTTTGATAAAATAATTTGTCCATTCTGAGTTGCCACAATATCATAGGTAATATCTTGAATCTCTTTTCCATTTTTATCAGTAAATCGTGCAGATATGGTCATATGTTCACCTTTAACTGGTTCTGTAGCAGTTAAAAAGATCACAACAGAACCGTCAGCTGAAAACGTCTGAGTTGTTGTCATTATGCCATCATGATTGCTACCTAGACTCAAAGGAGTTTGAATTGTTATTTCTTCAGCAAATACATTTGTATAAAAACTAGACATAGCAAATAGAGAAAATATCATAACAGCAAATCCATATTTTAAATTCGTGTTATTTTTTCCGTGTATTTCAGAAAATAGTTTTATCACATATTATGTTGTCATGGGCAATATTAAGCCACGCTGACATGAATGTTATTTTAATGGACAAATTTGTCAGTATTATTAAAAAAATTCACAAGAATATTTTGTTGCCATAACAAAATATTGTTTTTAATGGATGTGACATATTCTCATCATTGTTTTATTTTTAATAACTCGATTCTCGGACTATTTTTGGATAAAGTACAAAATAGATTCATCATATTGATGTGTATTAAACATAGAATTTAGTCAGAGGTTTTTTAGCAGTATTTTCTAGAAACAGATTTACACATGCCTGATATCACTAAACAAAGATAACTTTGAAACACAATCTAAAATTTATAGATGAAGAACTAGAACAGATTAAAAAAAATAACCTGCACAGAAGACTCAGGTTTGGAAAAACTGTAGGGGCGCACATCACAATAAATGGAAAAAAATTACTAAATCTGTGTTCAAATGACTATCTCGGAATCCCTCCGGCAAAACTAAATACCACACAAATGCAATCAAGTTCCAGGCTGGTTTCTGGGAATGATGAATATTTTGAAATTCTGGAAGAAAAGCTGTCAAGACACAAGTCACAGCAAAGTAGTTTAGTTTATCCTACAGGATACATGGCAAATATCGGAACAATATCTGCAATTGCAAAAAAAGGAGACATCATTTTAAGTGATAAACTAAATCATGCAAGCATCATAGAGGCATGTAAGATATCAGGAGCCAAAGTAATAGTATACAATCACAACGATGCAGAAGATCTTGAAAAGAAGATACGCCAAAAAGCAAAAAACAAGTTTGTGATAACTGAGGGAATTTTCAGTATGGATGGGGACTTTTCACAACTAGACAGAATCACAGAAATCGCACAAAAAGCAAATGCCACAACCGTAGTAGACGATGCGCATGGAGATTTTGTTGTAGGAGATGATGGAAAAGGAACTGCCAATCTGTTTAATGTTTCAAAAAAAATTGACGTGTATATTAGTAGCCTAAGCAAAGGGTTAGGATCTTTTGGCGGATACATATCCTCAGAGAAAAATGTGATCGATTACTGCATAAACAAATCAAAGTCTTTCATCTATACGTCGGCGCTCCCATTATCATTGATTGAATACTCGATAAAGAGAATTGATTCAGACAGGGAAAAATATAGAAAAAAACTGGAGACCAACAGAAGACTAGTATCAGAAGGATTGAAAAAAATAGGGTACAACATAGAGTCAAACAGCCACATAATTCCAATAATAATAGGAGATGAAAAAAACGCGCTTAATTTTGGAGAGTACCTGTTTAAAAATAGAGTATTTGCTCAGCCAATCAGATACCCCACTGTACCAAAAAACCAAGCAAGATTGAGAATATCCATCACGTCATGGCTATCTAAAAACGATATCGAAGAAGCATTGTCAGTCTTTGACAAGGCATCAAGAAAATTCAGAATTTCTTGACATACATG
Organism: Nitrosopumilales archaeon CG15_BIG_FIL_POST_REV_8_21_14_020_37_12; assembly: GCA_002781805.1. Classification (GTDB taxonomy): domain Archaea; phylum Thermoproteota; class Nitrososphaeria; order Nitrososphaerales; family Nitrosopumilaceae; genus HKST03. The sequence goes on along the minus strand of PFFZ01000083.1, from coordinate 10,328 downwards.
TGATTAATTATCGGTACGCATCAAATCCAAAAGGGCCTGCAGGAGAGCCCAATATGGCAGCAACGATCACAATTATTGCCAAAGCGACTCCAACTATGATGAATCGTTTGTTCATGTAAAAAATTAACCATGCCTAGATAAAAACGAAATGGCGTAGACAAGGACATTTGGAAGAACCCTTTAATTCAAAATCGGCAAATTGGTTTGTGTGGCAGACATATCAATTGCAGTTGCGGCGCTAGCAGGATTAGGTTCTTTTGTAGCACCATGCATACTGCCAATGATTCCTGCATTTTTGGCATATATTTCAGGCACTACTCTAAATGATCTCAATCAGAATACAGGTTCAAAGACAATTTCAATTAACAGAGCAAATATCATTCTAAACTCGGTATTTTTTGTATTAGGTTTTTCAGTGGTATTTTCATTACTGGGGGTAATCATAAACAGTACACTATCAAATTATGCGGGGGAATTAACCGAAGTGTTAAACCAAATTGGTGGAGTCATAATTGTAGGATTTGGTATATTTTTGTTGCTATCCACCAAAATCAATAAACTAAATGTTGAAAAAAAATTTCTACCAAAAAGATCCAAAGCAAGCTATCCAATGTCATTTGGGTTTGGATTGGCATTTGCAGCAGGGTGGACTCCGTGTGTGGGACCGATATTGGGGACAATTCTGACATTGGCTGCAACAACACCTTCGGTTGCATTTAATCTTCTTTTAGCATATTCATTAGGACTTGGAATTCCATTTATCATGATTGGGGTATTTTACTCTAGAGCAAATAAAATAATCAAAGCAATGAGTAGGCATTTGAAATATTATAATCTAATTCTAGGCGGATTTGTGGTGATTTTAGGAATTTTGGTGTTTACAAATCAACTTGCATATATTGCAAACTTTCCATTGTTAAATGAATTGTTGTTTTTAGGATAAGAAGATGAGAGCAGAGATTAAAACAGCCATAATTTTAGGAATTACAATAGTAATTATAATAGGCGTGATCAGCATAATTTTATCTTCATTTGATTTGGAATCGCCTGCCATTAGCGGACTAGAGAAAGACACGGACAAGTCTAGATTCAAAATGGCTCCAGAACTTGTAGGCATTACCCACTATCTCAATACTACACAGGAGGAATTAGCTGAAAGAATCAAGGGCAAAGTAGTGCTATATGACATATGGACGTATAGCTGTATAAACTGTATTAGAACACTACCATACATTACTGCATGGGATGAGAAATATTCAGATGAAGGTTTGTTGATTATCGGAATACATTCTCCAGAATTTGAATTTGAAAAAGATCCAAACAATGTCATGATGGCAATTGACAAACACGGAATCAATTATCCTGTAGTAATGGACAATGAAATGAAAACATGGAAAGCATTTGACAACAGATACTGGCCAAGAAAATACATTGCAGATCATGAAGGATACATAAGATATGATCATATCGGAGAAGGGGCATATCAAGAAACAGAAAAAATAATTCAAGATCTTTTAAAGGAAAGAGCGCGTGATTTGGAATTACAAATCACATCTACAGACACACTTGTAGATATTGATGAGTTTGAGCATACGGTTTTTAGAACTCCAGAATTATATTTTGGATACAAATTTGCCCAGGGAAGAAATCAGCTAGGCAGTATTGAAGGGTTTAAAGAAAATCAAATAGTATCATATTCAGAACCAGAAAGAATCGAATTACATAAATTTTACCTAATGGGCGATTGGAAGAATCTGGAAGACAGTATGGAACTAGCATCAGACAAAGGCGCCATAAAACTACAGTTTAATGCAAAAGAGGTAAATATTGTAACTGCCAATCATGCAGACTTGGAAATTCTTATGGATGGAAAACCGCTCTCAGCAAAATATGCAGGAGATGACATATCATCAGAAAACAGAATTACAGTAACAGATCCAGGACTATACAACATCATCAAGAGCAATGAAGCATCAGTGCACACTCTAGACATCACAGTAAATAACCCGGGCTTTCAAATATTCACATTTACATTCGGATAGTGTAACCTTACCCCCTTGTAACTGAGGTTACAGTTAGGTTGGTGACAGGTTTGTTTAAAACAAAATTTTAGACCCATATTGAGGAAATTAAGATTTGATCAGTAACTCGTGGAACAAAACTGAAGGGGAAAGCATCTCTCAAAGAGTAATGGGACGGGTAAAACCAGATGTTCCTCTAAAAAACAAAATTGAATTTGCCCAGAGAAAATTACAATTTCAAATCTCAAAATTAGAAACAATTACAGAAAAATTACAGAAAAAACACAACGATATGTTTGAAAAAGTGGTAAACGCACAAAAAGCCAGAAACATGAGTTATGCTCAAGCATATGCAGCAGAGCTTGTTCAAGTAAGAAAAATGAGAGACATGGTAAAGGGAGCAAAATTATCCATGGAGCAAATCCAGTTAAGACTCAATACCGTATCTGAGCTAGGAGATGTAGTAGTCACGCTAAGTCCATGCATGTCAATCATAAAGGGATTAAGCCCATCCCTTAGCGGATTAATGCCAGAAGCTAATGCTTCAATGCAAGACTTGTCACAGATATTAGGAGATGTAATGTCAGGCTCCTCAATTGAAGGCGCAGACATGCTAAACATTGGAAATCATCAAAGTGCAGATTCTCTAGCAATACTAGAAGAAGCACATTCAGTCATTGCAGGGCAAACAAAACAATCAATTCCAGACATTCCAGACAGCCTAAAACAAGAGATCGTTCAGAAAAAGAGTACGGATATTTTCATCTAATAAAATTTATTTAGATTTCTTTTTGCTTTTTTGAATTAGAATTTTTTTAATTCTAGATATTGTAGGGTAGCTGTATCCTCTTCTACGGTAATTGGCGATCATCATCTTCCAATTTTTTAATCTCCATTGAGCTTGTTCAGTAGTTACAGAATGAACTTCTTTTTGAATAATGCTTTTTCTTCCAACCTTTAGAGTACCTGCATCTTTAGCAGACCAGCGGTTTTTTGCAAACTTTAGACCTGTGAGTATTTCATCAATAGGCATTTCTTTGAAGTATTCTCTTAATTTTTTGAGTTCAATGTCAGAGGGAATTGTAGAAATCGGTAATTCAATCATGGTTTTTTGCATGACATCAATCAACACTAATGGCATAAGAGATTCTTGCTAAATGAGATTTTACTAAATGAGATAATTACTAAACAATTTTAGGCCGTCTAACAGTTAATTCCAACTACGGTATTTTTGCAGATTGTATTATACATACCAAATCCCAGAATTATTGCGGCAAATAAAGCCAATGGGATTAAAATGAAGATTTTGGTTTTCAAACCCATAACAAAAATTTATTCACATTCATATAAAATTGTGATCGTGTCATTCCACTTTTATAACAAATGTGCCTCTTGCATTTGGATTTTGAAGAGCAGAAATCATATCACGTGGCAAAAGATCTGACGCCTTGTCACATTTCACTGCCAAAGTTCTTGGACAAACAAAATCACTTTTCCTAATTACGATATCTTCAGTGTGTGTCAGGAGAAGATTTTCATTTCCATGTCCATCTACATGAAACTCATGATCTTCAACTTTTATGACAAAGGATACCTTAGAATTAGAATCCTTTAGCTTCTGTTTTAATTCAGACGGCAAATCTGCACAGCCATGAGTTGCATTTACTCCAATTATACAGTCACCTTGGAGAGTAAGATGGCGTTCTTTTGTAATTTCAATTGTTTTTTGATGATTTGAGCGAATATTTTCATGCCCTGAAAATGTGATTTCAAATATCATACCAAGAAATCACAAGAGATACAAATTAAGTTTAGCAATGTTTGAAAAACTGTCACCACACTAATTGTACAGCATACCCATATCTTTAGATATTTCTTTGATCTCTTTTTGTGTAAAAATCATAAATATGGTACATATCTTGT
>PFFZ01000083.1:0-6177 GCA_002781805.1 Nitrosopumilales archaeon CG15_BIG_FIL_POST_REV_8_21_14_020_37_12 | reverse complement strand
AAGTACGGTTTAAATTGTACATTCAAAGCAATTTAATCAAATGCTTCCTGCACAACAAGGTTACGATAGAGCAATAACTGTTTTTTCTCCAGATGGTAGGCTATACCAAGTAGAATATGCTATTGAGACCGTACGCAGAGGCACCATCGCAATTGGAGTCAAATGTAAAGAGGGGATAGTTATTGCAGTTGAGGAAAAGCCAAGAAAATTACAAATTTCAGATACGGCACAAAAAATATTCCAAGTAGATGACCATGTAGGCATTGCAGCGGCAGGATATATCCCCGATGCAAGAAGCCAGGTAGACAACGCACGATTCTTTTCACAGAGTAACAAAATGATTTATGATGAAGCGGTGGAAGTTGAAACAATTGCAAAACATTTAGCAGATCAATGTCAACAATTTACACAATATGCAGGAGTGAGACCATTTGGAGTGGCATTGATTCTTGGTGGAGTGACTAAAGGTAAACCCCACCTATTCTTAACAGATCCTAGCGGCACATACATTTCATATGATGCAATTGCCATCGGTTCAGGTTCTGAACAGGTAACCGATTTCTTAGAAAAAACATATACTGAAAATCTTTCACTGGATGAAGCATCAACATTAGCATCTGCTGGAATTTATTTGTCAAGTGAGGATAAGGAAGGCACAAGTCACATCAGAATGGCGCAAATTAAATCAAACACAGGATTGTTTGAATTAGTACCCGAGGACAAAATTATAAGCTATGCAAAATCTGCCAAAGAAAAATACCCACATAGTAAAAACTAGAGCAAATTATCTGTGTGATCAATTACATTGAAAATATCTGTTGCAATTCCAGAATCATCCTTATCTGATGAATCTCTAAAAATGGACAAAACAAGAAAAATATCGGTACTTGCTAGAGCATGTGCAATTTTCAAAGTAGATACGATTTATGTCTATCAAGAAGGCAACAATAAAGAAGATGGAAATTTAATAGTCACTATTTTGAAATATTTGGAGACGCCACAGTTTCTAAGAAAGAGACTTTTTCCAAAAATGAATGAGTTGAAATTTGCAGGAGTTTTACAGCCATTGAAAATCCCAAGCCACATTACACCGGCAAATCCAAAAAAGATCAGTCAGGGAGACGTTCGAGAGGGGATAGTAGTTAGCATCAAAGGAAAGCGGTATGTCGATGTTGGGATAAATGAACTTGTTGCATACTTTGGAAAAGAAAGTGTTGGAAAAAGAGTCACGGTTCAATTCAAAACTGGATATCCAGATTTTTCTGTAAAAGAGATACAAAGAAGCGAAGTTCCAGGATATTGGGGGTACTCAGTAAGAGAAAGATCAAGTCTTTTTTCACTAATCTCAGAGTGGAAAGGAAATACGATAATCACTTCAAGAAAAGGAAAGACTGCAACAAAAGAGCAATTGGCAAAATATCTAAACCCTGACGCAAATATTTTGGTAGTTTTTGGATCACCTGAAAAAGGAGTTCATGAGATCTTGGGCGGTAAAATGAAAAATGTTCAAAATGCCAGAGCGCTCAATTTTTTCCCGAATCAAGCAACAGAAACGGTTCGTCTCGAAGAAGCTTTACTTGGGACATTGGCAATCATTAATGCATACAGTATTTGAAAGAGATGTAAAATGGCAGAAAAAAGAAACTTTTTGATGTTTGCAATAGGAGTAGGTGCAGCAGGCATCATAATTGGTTCAATTACAATCTGGAGTATGGTGTCTGATTTAATGCAACCATAACTAAGATTTCGTTAACCTAACTAAATTTCAAGGTTAACAACACCTCACATGGTTTATTAGACGGTTGTCGATGATTTCGTTTTATCTATGGGCCATAGAAAGAACAGTCAACCACGCAGAGGAAGCATGGCATACTATCCGCGTATACGCGCAAAGAGTATGGAAGCAAGGATTAGATCATGGCCAAAACTAGATTCAGCAGAACCAAAGATTCTAGCACATTGTGGTTTCAAAGCAGGATGTGTTCAAATTGTCACCATAGATGATCGTGACAAAACACCAAACGCAGGTAAACAACTAGTCAGTCTTGGAACCGTTTTAGTAACTCCACCAGTATTGATTTTAGGAATTAGAGGATACTCAAAAGATCATAACGGATTGCATGCAGAGTTTGATGTTTATGCAGACGAACTTCCAAAAAATATAGCCAAGGAAATATCATTAAAGAATAAAGAGGGGGCTTTAGAAGAAGCAGAGAAAAAACTAGGACATATTAGAGAAATTTTTGCAATAGTTGCAGTGTCTCCAAGTGCAGCAGGCTTGGAACAAAAAAAGCCATACATCTTTGAAGCATCAGTAAGTGGAGGAGACATCAAAAAACAATTTGCACATGTAAAAGAATTACTTGGTAAAGAAATCAAGATTGATCAGATTTTTGAGACAGGTGCAAGTGTTGATGTTGCCGCAATTACAAAAGGCAAGGGATGGCAAGGAGTGGTTCAAAGGATGGGCGCAAAAAGAAAACAACACAAATCAAGAAAAACAGTTAGAGAATTAGGTTCACTCGGACCAATTTCCCCATCAAACGTCATGTATACAGTTCCAAGAGCAGGACAGATGGGATTTCACCAGAGAGTTGAATACGATAAGAGAATCATGATAATGGGAAACACCGAAGAAAATAAGTTAAAAATTAATCCCGAAGGAGGTTACAAACACTTTGGATTAGTTAAAGGAGATTTTATTATTTTGAAAGGTTCAGTACCTGGAACATACAGGAGATTGATCAAACTTAGAAGCCAAATTAGAAATGTACCGTCTAAAGTAACAAAACCAAACATTTTGGAGGTTGTCATATAATGAAGACAACATCATATTCAATTAACGGTACAAAGGAAGGAGAAATGGAATTACCATTGGTATTTTCTACTCCGTTCAGAGCAGAACTAATTCACAAGGCATTTACAAATCTCAATTCCCACAAATTCCAACCTCAAGGAAGACATCCAACGGCAGGTATGGATGTGGTAGCAAGATCAAACGATCCACCTACAGGTCAACACCAATCCCGTGTTGCCAAAATGAAGGGCGGTGGTGGCGGAAGACAAGGACAAGCTGGTGGTGTTGCATCAGTAAGAGGCGGAAGACAAGCACATCCTCCAATCGTAGATAAAATAATATTCAAAAAACTAAACAAAAAAGAAAACAGATTGGCATTATGCTCAGCCATTGCGGCAACAGCATCAAAGAAATTGGTAGAGTCAAGAGGACATAAGGTGGAAGGTATAGAATCATTTCCAATAGTTGTCTCAAATGATGTTGAATCAGTCTCAAAAGCTACAGAAATGTCCAAAGTATTAGATTCTCTTAAACTAATGAATGATGTAAACAGATTAGCATCAAGAAAACCAAGAACTGGAAAAGCATCGTTAAGAGGAAGGAGTAAAAAAGTTGGAAAAAGCGTCTTGTTTGTAACTAAAGATTCTACCAACATAAGTAAAGCATGCGGCGCGTTTCCAGGAGTCGAAGCTAGGGCAGTAAAAGATCTTAGTGTGCTAGATTTGGCACCAGGTTCTGACCCAATCAGACTAACGGTATATTCTAAAGCTGCAATTGAAGAAATTGCAAAACTAAAATCAACACATCTTGAATTAATGGTGAAAGTGCAATGAACGTAGATCAAGCAACAAAGATCATTTTGAAACCATACATCACAGAAAAAACATTTGCAATGGTTGAAAACGAAAGTAAAATTTGTTTTATCGTAGACAGATCAGCAAGTAAGCCACAAATTGCCGAAGCTGTAAATGCACTATACAATCAGAAAGTAAAGCACGTCAACACTGCAAGAACAATCTACGGAAAGAAAGCATTTGTGCAATTTGAATCAACAGAAAAAGCCAGAGACTTGGCCACAAAGATAGGAATGCTATAATATGGACCACAAAATCTCAACAATACTAACAGAGGAAATGCAAAATGGTTAAAGAGTTTTCATATAGAGGAATCCCCCAACAGGAGTTGGAAAATATGTCGTTAGAAAAACTATTCCAATTATTTAATTCAAGACAAAGACGTTCACTGACTAGAGGAATCACAGACGACAAAAGAAAATTGATCGAAGAGATCAAGGCCGCAAAAGCAGGCAAATTAAAGAATCCAATTAAAACACATTGTAGAGATTTAATCGTTTTACCATACATGGTAGGAGTTCCAGTAAATGTTTTCTCAGGTAAAGAATTTGTTCCGGTGCACATCAAGACCGAGATGATAGGACATTACCTAGGAGAATATGTAATAACAAACAAGAGAGTTTCTCACGGTGCACCAGGTGTTGGAGCATCAAGATCCAGTCTCTACGTACCACTAAAGTGATTAACATGGGAAGATTCGGCTACGCATTCCAAAACTATGATGCAACAAAGCATGTTCGTTCTTCATTAAGAGAGAAAGATATCTCTCACAAGCATGCGCGTGAAGTAGCTGTTGCAATAAAAGGACTTTCAATTGAGAAAGCAAGAGATTACCTCCAAGCAGTAGTGACCAAAGACAGAGCCATTGCATTTAGAAGATTCAACAATCAGGTAGGACATAGATCTGATCCAGGCATGATGTCTGGACGTTATCCACAAAAAACAGCTAAGGAGTTTATCAAAGTATTAGACAACTTGGAATCAAATGCAGAATACAAAGGAATGGATTTAGATAGACTGAAAATAGTAAACGCAACAGTTCACAAAGGCGTAATTGTGAAAAGATTCATCCCAAGAGGAATGGGCAGAGCTACTCCAAAAAACAATGTTCTTACACACGTAGAATTGGTGGCACAGGAGGTATAACATGTCAGCAGTGAAAAACGTAATCAAAGACAATTACAACATGATGTTGTTAAAAGACTATCTAAGAATTGCAATCAAAGAAGCAGGATTCTCACATGCCGAGATTTCAAAGACACCAACTGGAACTAGAGTTGCATTACATGTTACAAGACCCGGCATCGTCATAGGAAGAAAAGGTTCTGGTATCAGAGAGTTAACAGAAAAACTTGCAAGTGATTTTGGATTAAAGAACCCACAAATATCCGTTGTCGAAATCGATAAACCCGAATTATCACCAAGCGTCATGTGTAACAGAATGGCATCACATATTGAGCGTGGAACCGCATTTAGAAGAGCGACAATGTGGACATTAAAGCAGATTATGGACAATGGTGCCATGGGGGTCCAGATTACAATTTCAGGCAAATTACGTGGTGATCGTTCAGCATTTGAAAAGCACACAGCAGGAATATTGCCAAGAGCAGGGCACCATGCAGAGATGATTGTAGATGAAGATATTGCACATGTAAAAACTCCAATGGGGTTAATCGGAATTAGAATTAGAATTGCAAGAAAAGAGAAACTCATTCCAGAATTTGAATTAAAGAAAGAAAAGCCAAAGAAACCAATGCAAATCAAAGACAAGGACACTGGAAAGATGAGAGATGAAACAGAAGCTGAAAGAAAAGCCAGAACAGAATCAGAACAGATTGCACTAGAAGAAGAGGAGATGAAAAAGCTGAACATAGATGATGAGGAGATAATACTGAAATGACTCGATTAAGCATGAAAACAATTAGGGAATTAAATGAGAAGGATCTCAAGAGTAAAATTCAAGAATCACGCAGTGAGCTTGCAAAACTAAGAGTAGATGCATCAAAAGGCACATTGCGGAAAGAAAGCGGAAAACTAAAGCCACTCAGGCACGACATTGCAAGAATGCTTACAAGATTAAACGAGATGAAGAAAAAATGATCACAAGAGACAACATCACAATGCACGAACTAATTGGAATGAACACTGAAATTTCAAACTCGTCAAATCCACACATAGTAGGATTAAAAGGGAAGATTGTTGATGAAACAAAGTCCATGATAACACTAAGCACTGCAAAAGGAATGAAATCAATCTCAAAGTCAAACAACGAATGGAAATTTACTGTGGATGGTAAAGAAATAATTGTAAATGGTTCGAGAATCGCAAAAAGATCATCAGATAGATTGGGGGCAAAAGCATGACCAGAGACATAGGATTGAAAGTAAAGACACCAGAAAGAGAGTGCACAGATAAGCATTGTCCGTTCCATGGAAGCCTCTCAGTAAGAGGCAGACTGTTTGACGGAAAGGTCACAAGCGATAAAGCAAGGCAGACAATCACATTACAAAAAGAATCACCCATGTA
>PFFZ01000044.1:12194-12528 GCA_002781805.1 Nitrosopumilales archaeon CG15_BIG_FIL_POST_REV_8_21_14_020_37_12 | reverse complement strand
GTTAACGGTGGAAAAATTAACATTGCAAATGGCGGTGTAATCACAACTTCTGGTGCATTCACCAATATTGGTGTTATTGATAGCATGCGCGGTACCATAACAAATAGTGGCTCATTGAATAATTTTGGAGACATAACATCATCTGGAACAATCACTAATGGTCCAACAGGTGTTATACAGAACAATGGTCACATGAGTAGCACTGGTGTAATCACATCCTCGGGTGCAATCCAAATGAATATGAACGGCGTACTGACTAGTAATGGTACCTTTACCAACTCATTGAATTTGGTCAATAAAGGTAACATCATGACCTCTGGCACGTTTACCAACA
>PFFZ01000044.1:0-12162 GCA_002781805.1 Nitrosopumilales archaeon CG15_BIG_FIL_POST_REV_8_21_14_020_37_12 | reverse complement strand
AATCAAGGCTTGTTTTCCAACAGTAATACAATCACGAATGATGGAGCATTATTCAATCTATGTGGAGGATCAATCACAAATTCAGGAACAATAGCGATACATGCAGTAATAAACATCTGTGCTGCTTAAGAAAAAGCGCACTTTCTTTTTTATTTTTAAATTAAATTTTTACTTGATGCTGTAAAGTTGACATCTGTTCAAATATGATTTTTCTGCATCATCAACGCAGATTTGCGTCCAATTACTTATGCTAGGCTTCAAGGCCTATCTTTTTTATCATTCTGATGTCTTTTTCAGCACTATTTCCATTCATCGTGAGATACCCTGAAGTAATTATCCCGTTTGCCCCACTCTGTAGCAACTCTTCACCGTCATCTCCAAGACTTGTCTCACGTCCTCCTGAAATTTTGATTACTGATTCTGGCAGCAAGAATCTAATTACTGAGAACATTCTGGTTATCTCTGAATTTGGTAATGGTGTTTGAAGCTCTAGTGGTGTTCCAGGGATTGGAACCAATATGTTGATTGTTACTTCTTCTGGAAAGATTGAAGCCAGTTCCAGCGTCAATTCTACTCTTTGTTTTCTCGTCTCCCCCAAACCAATAATTCCTCCCGTACATAACTCCAACCCTGCATCTCGTGCAATTCTTAGTGTTTCTAGTCTGTCGTTGTATGTATGTGTAGTACAAATTTCTGCAAATTTTGATCTTGCAGTCTCCAAGTTGTGATTATATCTCTTGACTTTGAGTTCTTTTAGTCTTTTTGCCTGATCTGGTGTTAGAAATCCCAAACTACATTCTACGCTAATTCCAACCTTTTCATTAATCAAAGAGATAATCTCACATACCTTTTCAAAGTCTCTTTGAGATGGCGCTCTCCATGCCGCAACCAAACAGTATGATTCTGCACCATCATTTTTTGCATTTTGAGCTTTTACAACTACTTCTTGCGGGGATGGCAATTGGTATGTGTCAATTCCTGTGTCAAAAAATGCTGATTGTCCACAAAACGAACAGTCCTCGCTACACGCATTTTTCTTGATGTTGTTTAATTCTTCTACATCTACCTTATTACCGTTAAAATCTCGCGTAATCTCGTTTGCAGCCTTTGCCAAGTCTTGTAGATTTTCATCAGGTGTGTCAAACAATTTCTCCACATCCTGCACTGATAGGCCAATTCCTGAAAATACCTTTTCTTGGCATTCTTTGATGTGTTTTAGTGCAAAATCCATCCTTATTTTTTCATTAATTTCCGTTAAATAAGATTATTGGAAAGGTTAACCATTTGAATGATTCAGGTTAACACTACACATGTTTTCTTGCATCTTTTATGGTCGCAATGGCATTGCAAATGAGCATGTTTAGTTCCTTTTCAGATATTGCCAATGGGGGTACAAGCATGACTATGTTGCCCAGGGTTCTGAGATAAATCCCGTTTTTCTTGCCAATCTCATAAAATATTTTATTGATTGATTTTTCTGGATGAATCGGTGTCTTCTTTCTCTTGTCTTTTACCAGTTCAATACCCATCAGCATTCCTTTGTGCCTGATGTCTCCTACTATGTCAATCTCAGAAATTTCATCATAATACTTTTCAAAAACCCTGGATGTGTTGTGGATTTTTTTGATCAATCTTTCTTTTTGGTATAGTCTTAAACTTTCATTTGCAACTGAGGCGGCAAGCGGGTTTCCTGTATATGTATGACCGTGAAACAAATGCCTCCAATCATTAAAATCGCCTAAAAATGAGCCATAAATTTTTTTATTGACTAGTGTTGCAGCCATTGTGAGATATCCTCCAGTTAGCATTTTTCCAAATGAAACAATGTCTGGGTTGCTCTTCTGATTCGTATATTCTGTCATTGAACCTAGCCTGCCAAACCCTGTGGCAATCTCATCTAATACTAGTAACACATTGTATTTTTTACAAATCTCACTGATTCTTTTTTGGAACCCTCTTGGATAAATTATGACTCCACCTGCGACTTGTGCACCGCTTTCCATCACAAATGCCGCTATTTTGTTGTCTTTTGACATAATTTTTTCTATCATGTCTAGACAATAATTTTCATATTCCAATAGAGTGTAATTGTTTGGAAGCCGATATTGGTTTGGCACTGGAATCTGTATTGTAGGGAATAGATGTTTTTTAAATTTGCCAAAAAATTCCGGCACATACCCTACTGCCATGGCTCCAAATGTATCTCCGTGATATCCATTTTGTAGTGTCATGATCTTTGTTTTCTTTTTTTCTCCTAGGTTGTGCCAATATTGTAAAGCAATCTTAAATGAAATTTCCATGGCTGATGAACCATTATCTGAGAAAAACGCTTTGTGCATTCCAGGTGAGATTTTTACTAGATTCTTAGCTAATTTTTCTACAGGTTCGTTTGTAATGTTGAATATTGATGTGTGTTGTAGTTTTTTGCTTTGTTTTGTAATGGCCCTGACCAATTCTGGTTTTGAGTGACCCCAAACATTACACCACATTGATGCCACTGCATCAATCATCTTATGTCCCTTGGAATCTGTAAGCCACATGCCTTTGGCACTGGTGATTTTATCAAAATAATCCCATTCCTTCATCTGTGTATTTGGGTGCCATACGGAGCTTTTCAACTAGATTAGTACAATTCAAGATCTTAATAATCAACCGAATAATTAATCAATAAAACCATGTTAGGAAATTCCATGAAATCTCTATTCATCACAGGTACTGATACAGATGTAGGTAAAACATACGTCACAGCGGGTTTGGCCGTTGCAATACGTAAAATGAATATTGATGTCGGTGTGATGAAGCCCTTTGCTGCAGGAATCGCTCAAAAAGAAGGCTTCAAGTCCGAAGACGTTGAAATTCTTTCAAGGGCAGCACAAACATCTGATCCTGAAAGCCTGATGAATCCACAATTCTTTCCAATTGCAGCATCCCCTTATACTGCATGGAAGAATCTGAAAACAAAACCTAGAGTCAACTTGATTCTTGACAGTTTCAAAAAGCTATCCAAACTACATGATATGTTGCTTGTTGAAGGCATGGGTGGAATTATGACTCCTATCTTGAGCGATTACTATGTGATTAACCTCATTAAAGAAATGAAAATTCCTGCAGTAATTGTTACGAGAAGCAGGGTTGGAACTGTGAATCATACAATCATGACTTGTAAAATGTGTGAGAAATACAAAATCCCAATCAAGGGAATAATTATCAATAATTTTGATGATGGATATGCAGAAAATGACTTGAAACGTGATTTGAGAAACCTTACTGGCATAAACATACTGGGTTCGATTCCATTCATCGATGATTTGAGTGATTCATCTTTGCATAAAATATTTAAAAAGAATTTAGATTTGAAATCCATTTTGTCATGATCATACCCTTAAAATCTTGAATTTGTTATCTCCTGCAATGTTGACAAACTGTGCAATGTCAAAAATAATTTCTGAAAATGAACTATTTTGCTTTTCAAGTACATAGCATCTATGTTTTGTGTCCATGTGCTCGCCAAGAACTATCCAAATATTCTGCGTTTCAGGTTGGATTTTCTTAAACTCCTCCATTTTATCCTGTATTGTCTTGATGTTGTATGTTTTTGGGATGTATATGATCAATGATTTTTTAGGATCATTTTGCAATGTTTTCAAATCCGGAATTACTATGTCTATGTCAATTCCGCTATACTTTACTTTTCTTTGGCTTGGTAACATTGAATTTGTAAGTAAATAATGCAGCAATCCTGTTGCCAGCGTGCTTACCGTCTCTTCTTTTTTTCCAAACGTAAGTATTTTGTCATAACAGTTTGCGATTATCTCCTCTATGATCTCTGAGAACCTCTGTTTTGATATTAGTTCAGGGATTTTTTTAGACTTTGAAATGTACTCAAAAAGGTATTCTTTTGTTGGGTTTGAATCTTCCTGCATTATTCATTAAAGACATAGCGTCTTTCGCCTCTAGATTCCACGTCTGTTTTTACATCTACTAAAACAAACTCATGTTTGGAATGTAACATTGCATCTTCAGGCGTGAGTTTGTTTTCATGTAATTCCTCATACTCATCAAGTGTCAATTTGCGTCTATTGCCAATCTCTGCCTCTAGGTTCATGTCCTTGACGATTTCTTCATATTCTGGTTGAATGGCGCCGCTAAACACCATTGCACTGCTGCCACTGCCGTATGAACCAAACCCTATTCTCTTTGCATTAAGGTCTATTCCTTTTTGGTATTCAAACTCTAAACTGCTTCTAAATCCCAAGTATAATGATGCAGTGTACAAGTTACCAATCATCTTTGATGCAATAAGTGAACTAGAAAGCTTTGCTTCATACACCTCTTGAAATTCAGGTGTTTTTGTAAATAATTTTGTAAACTCGTGATCTTTTGCCATAAACTCCTCGTCTCCCAATACTGATTCAATAGTGCCGCGAGGGTCTTTTGGAACTGGCTCTTCCATCCCTATGCTCTGGATTATTTTCTTCCATCTTGGAAGTTGTCTCCATTCATGTCTGACCAGATACGCTAGTGCTTTTTTACCCATGTTGCTGTATGGTAGGTGCATGTTGAGATAATCAATATGATCCAAAATCGTTTCTCCTGGTTCTAACCTCATTAATCCTGTTGCAAGAACTTTCTTTTTGTAAGATTCTAGAGCTTTTCTCACTTGTATCATGTAAAGTAAATTAGAATACTGTCCATGGACAATTGGAGTTTCTTTTCCAAATGGTCTGTAAAAATCATATTCATCTTTAATTGATGTTGATGTGACCTTTGGGTCAAACGCCAATAGTCTTGGTTTGTCGTTTAACAACATTACAACTGCGCCAGCTCCCTGTGTCATCTCTCCGCTAGAACCCATATCGTATTTTGCAATGTCTGACACTACAACCAATGCATGTTTTCCCTCAGCCTCACCTGCTCTAATCCAGTTAGTGTTGTCATATAATGCGTAAGAGCCACTGACACAGGCAAACTTTGTCTCAACTCCACCACAGTGCTCAAAAGCTCCTTGTCCGTAAACCTGTTCTAGCATCCCAATAACATAGGAGTTCATTGCCTTTGATTCGTCAAATGATGATTCAGTGGAAACATATAATCTTCCAATATCTTCTGGTGAAAGTTTGTTTTTTTGCATGATTTTTAGACATGCATTTGCAGCTAGACATGCAGGATCTTGGTTGGTGTCAACGATTGCCATCTGTGATACTCCTAATCCCTTTTGCAGTTTTGCCGGATCTAACCCTCTGGCCTTGGCAAAATCAGCTGCATCTATGTATAACCTTGGAATGTATATTGCAATGTCGTCTATTCCTGCTGCCATTAAGCTAGCCTCCGTCTATTCACATAAAAGGATATTGAGCTAATTCTATCTTACTCATAAAGCAACTTTTTGGAATTTTTATTATATTTTATGCAATTTGATCGGGATTTTTTCTATTTTTCTAGAATTGAATTAAAAATATTCTCAAATTGCGAATACGGTTGTGCTCCAAATAATTTGGTAACTTTGTTATTTGGATCTATTACAAAAAAGGACGGTGTTCCTGTCAACTCCAGCATCTTTGCGTCTTGATTACTTGCAAGAATGACTTCAGAATGCTTTGAGTTTATCATGCATTCTGACCACTGATCCATGTTGAGCCCTATTTCTTGAGCAAATTTGAATAGATTTTCCGATGATGCCCATCCGTTGTTTTCCCCACTCCAGTTACTGTATAGCTTGTCGTGATATTCCCAGAACAACCCTTGGTCATTTGCACAATGTGCTCCATGTGAAGCAGTGACTGAATCCGGTCCGATGATGTTATAATCTTTGAAAATCATCTTCACCTTCCCTGTTTCCACATAATTTTTCAAGATGTGTTCCTCCGTATTATGGAAAAAAACATTACAGTAATGGCATTGATAATCGCCAAATTCTACAAGTGTGATTGGGGCATTAGGGTTTCCTAGTGTTGGTGATCCATTATCAAGAAAAGTCATCATTGTTACTTTTGGAGGTCCAGATTCTTGAATTGTGGGTGCTGGCTCAATTACTAGTTCTTTTTCGGTAGTCATACCTAGCGTAAAAAAAGCAACTAAAATTACAGCTGCAGTTATTCCGGCACCTATTCCTATAGAAGGTCCATGAATCAATAACTCTTTGAAATTTTCACACCATTTAGTCTTTTGTGCTGTAAATATGAAGTCATTTTTATTTTGGATGTTATTTGATATGGTGTTGGCTTCAAAAGAAGATATTTTGATTGTTGAAGACAGTCCTGCTATTAGTATGCTCCTGAAAAATTATTTTGAAAAATTAGGTTATACAAACATTCACGCATGTAATACCGGTCATAGTGCAATTATTGTATTCAAAGAACTTGTCGATGAGATGAAAAACCCGATAGTATTCCTGGATTTTATGTTGCCTGATATGGATGCCCATTCCATTTTGACCCAAATACTGGAAATACAACCTAATGCTCGTGTTGTGTTAGAAACCGCTACTGAGAAAGATGACGAGGGAATTAAAGAATTGATTCGTTTAGGCGTGTATCAATATATTGAAAAACCAATACGTTTTGAAAACCTCAAATCTATAATGAATACAATTGAAAACGAACAATCCTTCTTTGAGAAGGATTCTGACAAGACAGGAAGCAATATTCAAGAAAAAAACTCTTCTAAGATCATTGAACATCTTGATTTTCTCCTAAAATCTTCAAGCCAAATTAGCATCGGTTTGATGGAACAGGTTTTGGGTGTCTCTAGTGAATTTTTTTCATCATATCTTGAGAAATTAGAAAAGGATGGAAAGATAATCTCTTTAGGTGATAAAAAAGAGATTGCGTGCAATCGATGTGATTCTGTCAAAATAACTCAAATCTTTTACTGTCCTTCATGCAAGGGCTCAAATTTCAAGTTGGGCAAGTTATTGGAGCACTATGACTGTGGAAATATTTCTGAAGAAAAAACTTATGAAAACGATTTATGCCCTAACTGCGGTAAAGAAATCAAAGCACTGGGTGTGGATTATAGAGTATTACAAAACCATTACATTTGCAATGACTGTAAAGATTTTTTCCCAGATCTATCGACTGACTATCTTTGTTTAAAGTGTGAAAATAAATTCAAGTTAGAAGATGCGCGATGGAAAATCAGCAAAAGTTTCAAAGTACTTAATATTTCATGATTCCGTTTTTGATCAGATACTCTATTCCAGATACAAAATCAGAATCTGAGATGCGATTGTTTGCCCACCAACCTGCATTGTTCTTAATCCACGATGGAATCTCATTGGAACCAGTTCCTGCATTTGGTGTGGTTGGAGGAATGTTCATTATTCCTTCTTTGATCAAGTACTGGATTCCCTGAACAAATGTAGAGTCATCAATTGAGCCATCTGCCCACCAACCTGCATTGTTCTTAATCCAATATGGGATGTGTGTCTGAGTTAAATCGATATTGATTTGGCTTATTGGTACAATTCTGATTTCTTCAGATTTTATCTTCTGAATTAATTGCCGAAGTTCATCGATTTGTTGTCGGTTTACTTCATTTGTATATGTCCCTTCATTAGCAATTGAAAATTCTTGTGGGTGTGAAGTGATTACTGCAAAACCATACCTCTCCAATCCTTGCATGGCCTCAGAAAATGTATCTTCATGGTTTACTCCTACGAACATTTTCTTTTCTGCATCAAAAATACCGGTAGATGTAATTTCTGGGAATCTGTACAGTGTTTGATTTTCCAAAGGAAATGGTGGTGTATCGCCCTGAACTAAACTTGAACTAAGGTGCGTGATCCCCTTATCGATTAAAACTCTAGTCGTATCGTTATTGAATTTGTTTTGAGGAGGTATGAAAACACTACTGTCTGTATTTAGAATTTTTCTTATGTTGTCTATGGACTTTTGGATCAATTCCTCTTGCTCCTGTTTTGTGAAATCCGTCAAGGGCAAATTACCAATCCCGTGATTTGCCACTTCTATCAAGTTGTTTTTCAGTAATTCTTTAACAGCATCTGTAATTATTGGATCATTTCCAAATGAGTCAGTGATTATTCCCAATGTCACTGGAACGCTCTCTTCTGTAAATACATTGATGTATTCTTTCTGAACTTTGTTTAGCCAATAATCTTGAACATCGTCAAATCTAAATGCAATGCAATTACATGACTGAGCTTTTTCTTCAACCATGTCATCAAAATTTTTGACATTCTCTATGTTTTTTCTATATATCTCAAAATTGTTATTGGTTCCAATTATTGCAATTTCCATGCTGTCCCAGTCAGAATTCACCTCACCATCTTTGAGAACAGACATTGTGTATTGCCCTGACGGGATGTTTGAAAAATACGCATCCCCTCTAAAATTCACCATTGATTTCTTCAAGAAACTTCCTTCTGAATTCTCTAAAATAACTGAAAACACTCCATCTTTATTTGAAATTTTTTGGGATGTTGAATTGTATAGTGATACAGTGATTAAATCATCAACGATTTTGGGAATGGATGTGGTTATTTTTCTATCCTGTGCAATACCTTCCTGTAGTTTTATTTGTGATTCTGTATGTACTAAAAGATCTCCTAGATATATCTCTAAAATATAATAATCTGTTTGTCTGATGGTTGGCTGAATCCAGTATCTTAGAGTTTCTCCATTGGTGTTGGTCTTACCGCTTCTCCATTCTTCTCCATCGTAAGATTTTATGATTATTCTTGCATCTTGGATTGGTTTTTGCCCATCGTCATAAAAAATAATGAATTTGAGACCTCCTGTGAGCGGAGTATGTATTACTAATTTCTCAAAGCTGTCTTTTAGTTCTACATACCCAACATCAGCATACATTCCATTTCCAAACACCTCAACTTTGTATCTGTGGTTAACTGGCAGTGAAATTACCTCTGGATTTCTCTCCATCATTTTTTGTAGTATTGGCATCTTATCGTTATCTTGGTATATTACCAGTTTTAGTCCGTTGAAATCTGCCCTGTCTCCATTTGTGTATTTGATTTCAACTTGAATATCTCCTGATTCTGCAAATACGTAAGGAAAAGAAAGTGCAGAAATCACAAAAATCCCGATTAGACATGTAATTCTAATCCTATTCATTTTACACTCCTACGCGTTTTGCACTTGTCCAAGTTGCCTTTTTTCTTGAAATCTGTTCTATTAGTGCTTTGAGTAGCAAAAAATCTACAATCTGTTTGAAGCCCAATACCAAAAAACCCGCATACCACAGTAATTTTGGATCTTCATCATCGATTTTAATTGCTAATGCCGACATTAAATAGTGAACTGTGATGAATATTGCAAATACTTGCAGGACATATTCCCAGTCCCCTTGAACAATCCCAATTATGGCATTAATTGTTGCAGTAAATCCTATGATTGGTGTTATTAGCATTCCTAAGAGCAAATAGGGAAATGACAGTCTTTGCAAATGTCCGAATCTGGGATTTGTTAATGCGTCTGAATGTCTTTTTAGTACTTGGATGTTTCCTCGATACCATCTTTTTCTCTGTGCAATGAAATCCTTCATTGTACTTGGAGCCTCAGTATATGCTGTTGCTTTGGTGCTTCCCTGAGTGATTAATCCTGCTTTGAGCAATTTTATTGTCTGATCAAAATCCTCTACAATCGTTTCTTTTCCGTACATTCCAGCCTCCATGAGAAATGATCTCTTAAAGGCTCCTAGCGCGCCAGGGACAATTGTAATTGAGCCAAATATGTCAAATGCACGTCTTATAATCTGAATTCCTGTGATGTATTCTAGTGCCTGACATTTTGTAATTAGATTATTTCTGTTTCTTACCTTTATGTTTCCTGCCACAGCTGCAACATGTTCGTTTACTTCGAAACCCTTTACCATTTCCTTGAGTGAATTTCTTCCAACAATCGTATCTGCATCTACAATTACCACAATTTCCCCTTTGGCATACACTAAACCGTAATTGAGTGCAGATGCCTTGCCTCCGTTTTCTTTGCTTAATACTGTAATTTTGTCTTTGTATTGTGACGCAATATCTAATGTTTTGTCTTTGCTTCCGTCATTGACAAAAATAATTTCTTTTTTTGGGTACTTTGTTTCTATTAATGATTCTATGGTGTGTCTGATCACTTTTTCTTCATTGTATGCAGGAATAATTACTGATATTGTTGGATATGATTTTACATCTGGTTGAAGCTCCTCTCTATGTTTGCTAAATACTGCCATCGGGACAAATAACATTGTAGACCAAAATGAGATAGTCATTGCCCATAGGAGAATAATCCGTATTGGTGATTGGTAAAGAGAAAACCCCTCGTATGCAATTATTGCTCCAATGATAAATGGAGTGATTAACAAAAACATCAAAAATATTGATGGTCCACGCATACCTGATTTATTTTTTGAAAATGCTTTAGCGTGTGCGCTGAAAAGATGGTATATGAGTAAGATGCCTCCCAAACCCATGGCAATCATACTTAGTGGACCTAAAATGAAATAAACACTACTTACCAAAAAAACTAAAATTACAACCGTAATGGAAACTTGCACCGAATCAATTCTTTTTTGGCCTGTTTTGTAGATACTATTTGAATTATCATGTTCCTGTTTGGTGTTGTCTATTTTGTGGCATTTTTTATGATACCATTTATTCTTGTATCTCACTGATTTGTCATGCAATTCAATTTTTTGATCACATTCACTACAATTGATCATTTTTTTGTTTAAAAATACCGTATGATCCTTTTTTGGTATATCCATCTTGTTTTCTACGATTGATGGTATTTCTTCTTGCAAAATTTTTTGCAAGTATTTTTTATCAGAGTCGAAAATCTCTTTTCCTTCATTTATTCTTTTTAGAAGATAGTGATTCCTTCCCCAATCCCCTCTTTCATCTTTTATTGCCAAAATCAATTTTTCAACAAGTAAATTTTTGTTCAATCTTGGTAGTTCTTATTGGGTTTTTGTTATTATATGTGAATTTGTTACACATGTTGTGTGTAGTGTCTATTTCTTTGTGTCAAAAATGTTCATAGTTGAACTAATCTAAATAAATAGGCACCATTTTAGAAAACTATGAAAAAAGTTTTTGTCAATGGGTATGGTTCTATAGGCAGCAGAATAACGTCTTTTCTTAAAGATGATCCTGAGATTACAGTTATCGGTGTCGGAAAATACTCCCCAGATGAAGATGTCAATGTTGCAAATTCTAGAGGAATAGATGTTTATGTCCCAGAAAGAAAAATGGGAGACTTTGAAAATCTCAAAATTGCAGGTGCTATAGAAGATGCGCTAGATAACTGTGATCTAGTCATAGATGCAGCACCTGGTGGGTATGGCTACAGAAATAAAAAAAGTCTTTATGAACCAAAGAACCTGATGGCCATCTATCAAGGAGGAGAAACTATTGTCGGGGATGAGTCTGTTTCAGATTTGCTGTTTAATTCAAGGGCTAACTATGATTTGGCCATTGGGAAAAAACATGTCATGCAAGGAAGCTGTAATGTCACTGGCATGGGTAGGGTGTTAGAGCCGTTAAGAGATAGATTTGGCGACAGATTGCTTCGTTTTGATGTTACATTAGTTAGAAGGTGGGCAGACATTGAACAAACAGAGAAAAAACTTCAAGACACAATTGAGATGACTGAAAAGCCACATCATGGCGATGATGTGAAAACCTATTTTGGCAAAGATGCTCCATTGTTTGTTAGGGCGATTAAAGTGCCTACTAGGCAAATGCATCTGCACATAATGGATATTCGCTTCAAAGATGATGCTCCAAACCCATCTGAAATACATGACATTTTTAAAAATGAATTTGGTGTTGCGACACTGTGGACTGCCAAAGGCACAAAAGATGTCCGGGACTATGCAAGTACTATGGGATTTAATTTTACTGATACCAACATGATTCACATTCATGCCAACATGACTGTGTCCATTGGCGACACGATACAAATGATGTATTCTGATGATCAAACCGGAATTGTTATTCCTGAAAATCATATGCTGATGCAAGCCATGTTGTTTGGCAAATCATATGATGAGGCATTTGCTCATACCGAATCGATATTTCACATGAAAGAAAAAAAGCAAATGCTGGAACAACATTTTGCAAAAAAGTAAGACTATTTTTTTATTCGCTCAATTCTGATTTTTTCAGGAACGTTTTTTCGGACTTTTTCTACAATT
>PFFZ01000069.1:12908-13146 GCA_002781805.1 Nitrosopumilales archaeon CG15_BIG_FIL_POST_REV_8_21_14_020_37_12 | reverse complement strand
CATTATGACTTGTACCGTATGTAAAAAGAAATACAATAAACCAGGCATTAGAATTAAGAAATTTGAGTTGGTGGCAGCATGAAGAAAGATCATATCGAGATTCCAAAGCCTTCAAGCAAGTTTCAAAAAGTCAACTGCAATGAGTGTGGTGAACTACAAGTTGTGTATTCTCATGCGTCACAGTTGGTTGCATGCAATTCCTGTGGAAATACCATAGCAGAACCAACTGGTTCAAAAG
>PFFZ01000069.1:0-12784 GCA_002781805.1 Nitrosopumilales archaeon CG15_BIG_FIL_POST_REV_8_21_14_020_37_12 | reverse complement strand
AGATTCCTTGTGCATTGACTAGTGATATGCCGGTATAGCAGCATTGCTGGTTATCAAAAACAACTTCATATTCTGAGGAAATTTTTAGTGACTCGAGAAAATTTTTTGTAACAAGAATGCTGGTCCATGTATTTTCAGAGTCATATTGTTTGACAATGTTTTTTATTATTTCCCCATCCAAAAGCGGCAAATCACCAGAAGTAACAAAAACAGAATCACTAACAGATTGTAAAAAGAGATTCAGATCTTGCACGTATCCATTTCCAGAAGAGTCAAACATCTCGATTTTGTGTTTTAGCAGTAGCTTTCTTGTTTCTGGTGAATTGTTACTTGTAATTGCAACAATTCTTGAAAAGCATTTTGATGCTTTCAAGGCATCAACAACATTAAGGATTATTGGTTTTTTGTGTTCTAGTAGCATTTTTTCCTTATCAAGATGCATCCGACTTCCTTTGCCACCTGCCATAACAACCCCAATCATATCGAAACAAAAATTAGAATAGATGCAAGTCTAGTAAGTTCATTAGTAGCGCCAAGAACATCACCCGTAATCCCTCCAAAACTGCGTGCAGACATCCCTACCAGAAAGAGAGTCAGTGCTATTCCACTGCCAAAAATTACCAGCCCCGCTCCCCCTCCAAGCAATACAAGCGGGATTATTGTTATGATAGATGCCACTGCAAGCTTCTTTCTGTTTTTCATCAGATCTACAAAAGGCGAGTTTGAGCCCAACGAGGCAGATTTTCCTATGCTTGCCATCAACACCATAGAGAACTTGGCCAATATCTCACTCAACAAAATTGCCAAAAAGAGCTGATATCCAGTGGCCAAAGACAATGCGATGATCAATCCCACCACATACAACACAATTGCCACAATTCCTGCAGAGCCTGTAGAGATATCCTTCATTGCTGCAAGCTTCTTTTCTTTGGTACCTTTGACCATCAGTCCATCAGCAAAGTCTGCCAATCCATCTGTATGATGTATTCCAGTTATAATGGCAAGAGATACAACAACTAAGAGTCCCACAATCAATGGATCCAAAAATATAGACAGGCCAAATCCGATAGAACCCACAATCAGACCGATTACAATACCAACTATCGGAAAAATGTACATGTATCTTGCTGTCGTCTCAAGATTTGAATTTCCTGCAGGAAGTACTGTTAGAAATGAAAAGACTGAACCTATCTCTTTAAGCATGGAACCACCAACCAAGATAAGACAAAGCCAAGATCATTGGTACAACAATAAGGCTGGAAAAAATTACCGCCGTTACCTTCATCAGAGTTATAGCTGATCTTATATGATCAGTTGAAAACGAGACATCGCCATCACCAAGTGAATAGTGATCAATTTTTTCAAATCGTTTTCCAAGTGCGCCTGCAATTGCTGCCATCGGATAGCCTGCATTGGGACTTTCTGTTTTTCTCCCGTCTCGCATCATTATTTCGTATGATTTTTTCCAGTCATTTTTAAGAATCATTGCGCTTAGAATCATAGTCAGTGCAGTAAGCCTTGAGGGAATGTAATTTAGCAGCTTGTCACAGTTTGCACCAAACCACCCAATGTCTTTGAAGATTTCAGTTTTATAACCAATCATAGAATCTGCAGTGTTGACAACTCTGTAAACAAATGCCCCCGGAATACCAAACAATCCAAAGTAGAACAAAGGACCAGTTACCCCATCTACGGTATTTTCGCTGATGCTTTCTATCACGCCTGAAATTACGTGGTTTTTATCCAAGTTCTTTGTGTTCCTCTTGACAATCATTGATAAGTTGTCCCTGGCAGAAGCCATATCGTCATGTTGCAAACTATGAACCACTGCCATTGCGTGTTTTTCCATCCCTTTTACAGCAATGGTCGTCTTTAACAAAATTGCTCCGATAACAACTGTAGCTATCACTGAAAAGATCTCAACTGTGATCAGATTCAGTCCAACATCTATCAAAAGCAAAAATAATACAACAGTACCAACCGAGATCAAAATTACAAAAACACCCAGAATCTTTTCAAATGTATGTGATGTGTTTTTGAATGCAGTGATCAATTTGGCAATCAATCTACCAATCCACACGGTAGGATGAAATTTGTTTTTTGGATCTCCAAATAAAAAATCCAACCCCAACGCAAAAAATACAACCAAAATGGATTCTATTATCATTTGATCATTCTCTCAATTTCTTTAATATTCAAATTTTTATTTACAAACTTGCCTAGTTTATCAATTTCAGAATCCATTTTGTCAATGTTTTTTCTGCTCCAGGCCATATCTTTTGCTTTTACATTTAGCGAATCTTCTTCGGGTAGATCAAAATTAAACATTGGTATCACGCCCAGTACCGATCTTTTTGTTTTTTCTTTGATTTTTTTGAACCCTGGCTTTAAGAGAGTTACATCTCCTCTGAACTTGTTTATCACAAAGCCCTTGACAAGTTTTCTGTATTTGCTGTCAAGGAGTGCCATAGTACCCACAATGCTTGCAAAAGAACCGCCTCTGTCAATGTCAGTTATCAGCAATACAGGAGCTTTTGCTATTTGAGCCATCTTCATATTGGCAATGTCGAATTTTTCAAGATTAATCTCTGCAGGCGAGCCGGCACCTTCCAAGATTACAAGATCATGGTTTTGTTGCAAACGCGTAAGGGATTCTGTGGCCAATAGCACGCCTCTAGTTCGCACAAATTTTTGATAGTATTCTGTGGCATGCATTTTCCTGAATTTTTTTCCATGTATGTATACAGTGCTGTAGTAATTTCCAAGTGGCTTTAACAGAAGCGGGTTAAGATCAGGCGTGATTTGACATCGTGCAGCTATTGCCTGTAGTGCCTGTGCACGAGATATCTCAAAGTCTTTTCCAATATATGAAAAATTGGACATGTTTTGAGATTTGAAGGGAGCAACAGAGTAACCCTTGTCAGAAAAAATCCTGCACAGTGCCGCAACCAGAGTGGTTTTTCCTGCACCAGACGATGTTCCTTGTATCATCAGGGATGCCATATGATTTTCTCCAGAGCTTGAACAAGTTTAAGATTGTCTTTGTGAGACTTTATTGCTATTCTAATAAAGTGATTATTCAACCCAGCAAAGTTTTTGCAGTCACGAACGAGTATTTTTTTTTCAAGTAATTTTTTTTGCAATTCTGATGAATCATGTTTTGTCTTAACCAAGATAAAATTTGTAGACGATTCAATTAATTCAAAACCGTCCATGCGAGCAATTTTATTTTTGAGAAAAGCATATTCTTTTTTTATTATAAAGTTTGATTTGGATAGATGGGATGTATGATTCAGTGCAGTTATTGCGGCATGCTCTGCCATCAGGTTAACACTCC
Organism: Nitrosopumilales archaeon CG15_BIG_FIL_POST_REV_8_21_14_020_37_12; assembly: GCA_002781805.1. Lineage (GTDB taxonomy): Archaea > Thermoproteota > Nitrososphaeria > Nitrososphaerales > Nitrosopumilaceae > HKST03. The sequence goes on along the minus strand of PFFZ01000069.1, from coordinate 9,447 downwards.
ATGGAATCTTTATCTTTTTCAAGATAGATATAACATACTTGGAGGATGCGGCATAACCAACTCGTATTCCTGCAAGCCCAAATGATTTTGTAAGCGATCGAAGAACAACAAGATTATCAAATTTTGTAACGCTTGATATTACTGACTGATCAGACTCTGGAACCAGTTCTATAAAACATTCATCAACAAATACCAGTGAGTTTTGTTTTTTTGCAGTGCGGATAATTTTGAGCATCTCTTTTTTAAAAACAAGTTTACCTGTAGGATTATTTGGATTGCAGACAAAGACACATCCATTTTTTGGAATTTGGGAAATAAATCGATCCAGATCTTGTGACAAGTCCATTGTTTTAAAATACAAGATTTTAGGGGTGTTTAGTTTTGAGGCAGCCTCATACTCTCCAAAGGTAGGTATTGGGATTAGTACTGGAGTATTTTTTGACAGAAAGGCGTTACAGAAATTGTAAATGATTTCCACTGCACCGTTTCCTGCAATTAGATTGGATTGAGGTATTTGGGAATACTTGGATAGTGCAAATAGAAGTTTGGAGGATCTGATGTCAGGATAGTCATTGATCTTTTCAATTTGCTTGTACAGCGTATTTTTTACTTGTCTTGGCATGCCTGCAGGAGTCACATTTGAGCTAAAATCCACAATTCCAGAAATGTTGGTATTTTTTGAAGACAGACCGCCATGAATTACAGGATTGTGGGCCTCAAATGCAGGTTTTGCCCTTATTTTCACAGTTCCAGATAGTACCATGTGATATAGTATCTTTTGGTAATGCCAATAACGATTATTAATTGAAATTGTTCTATGATTAGAACATGGAGAAGAAAAGAGTTGCAATCATAGGTGTAACCGGTGCTGTAGGTCAGGAATTTGTCCAGTCTTTAGACAATCATCCTTGGTTTGAGGTTACACAAATTGCAGCGTCGGAGCGTTCTGCCGGCAAAAAGTATCTTGATGCCATTAGAGATGCAAGCGGAATTGTTTCATGGGATGTAGGGGGAGAAATCCCAGAATATATCAAAAATATGACAGTTAGAGGAATAGATGAGATTGATACTTCTCAGCTTGATTTAGTGTTTTCAGCAGTTGAATCAGTTGCTGCAAGAGACATTGAAACCAAGATGGCAGCAGAGGTTCCCGTGATTTCAACTAGTTCTGCTTATAGGTACGAAGACGATGTGCCAATTTTAATTCCAGGTATAAATGACGAACAAGCTGATCTTCTAGACATTCAGAAAAAGAATCGAAATTGGAAAGGATGGGTTGCCCCACTTCCAAACTGCACCACAACTGGGCTTGCAATTACCCTCAAGCCATTACTTGAAAAATATGGTGCAAAGAAGGTCATGATGACATCAATGCAGGCAATATCAGGCGGTGGAAAGTCAGGGGTATCAGCAATGGGCATTACCGATAACATAATTCCGTATATACCAAAAGAGGAAGGAAAAGTCAGGACTGAAACTAGAAAGATTCTTGGTAAATTAAAAGACGGTAAAATTGTAGATGCAGACATTAGAGTTAGTTGCACATGTACTCGTGTACCGGTAATTGATGGTCACACAGAATCGGTATTTGTTGAAACAGATAAGGAAATAGATCCGGCATTGGCAAAGGAGACATACAATCAATACAACAAGGAGATATCAGTTGCAGGATTGCCTTCTGCGCCAAAAGATTACTATGCATTTCATGACGATCCAACCAGACCTCAACCAAGAATGGAAAGAGAAGTTGGTGGAGGAATGACTACAACAATCGGCAGAGTGGAAAGAGAAGAACTGTTTGACAATGGCCTCAAGTATATGCTATTTTCACATAACAAAAAGATGGGTTCTGCAAAAGGTGCTGTATTGCTAGCAGAGATGCTTTACAAAAAAGGAAAAATCTAGATATTTTTTGCAATTTTTTCAATAATAACTTTATAAGAACCAGAAATCTAGATCGTTTCAGGTGTTTTAAACGGCAAAAGTTGATGATTTGGATTTACATATATTGTCTGAATTATCAAATGATGCATCAATTTCAGTGCCAAGGCTTTCAAAGAAAATCAATGTGAATTCATCAGTAGTATATTCTAGAATAAAACGACTAGTCAAAAGAAAACTCATTGAAAGATTCACAATTGTTGTAAATGATACAGAGCTTGGTTACAATGTAAAGGCATTGACTGGAATCAACATGGATACAAAAAAAAGAGATCATATTATTGAAGAGCTGTTCAAGATTGACGGCGTAAGAGAGATAGCCGAAGTGACAGGCAGGTTTGATATTTTAGTTACAATGTATGCAAAATCCCTAGACCAGATGCACAAGATGGTTTCAGAGCGCATAGGACGAATTGAAGGCATCCAGTCATCAGAGTCGTTCATAGAGATGAAGACAAGAACAAAAGCAATGCCATATATGCCATCAAAGGAAAGTGACTAGTGGTGCAAAAACAAAAGTCCGAATCACGCGTTGCAGTATATTATGAATTAACAAAGCCAAAGATATGGTATCTACTGGTTTTCACAGCATTTGGCGCAACTCTTACTGCTGCCAATATTTATGACATAGAGGTATCCGCTGCCACATGGGTATTGGTACTATTCTCAGTTGCAGCAGGCTCTGCTGCAGCAAACACACTAACAAACTACCATGACAGAGACATTGATGCAATCATGGAAAGAACCAAGGGTCGACCACTTCCATCAAAGAGGATCCACCCGGCTGAGAAAGCAAGGAATTTTGGATTGGCTCTTGCAGGAATTTCTCTGGTTTTGGCGTTTGGAATATCATTTACAACCACATTGGAGCAAGGTTTGTGGGCCACATCATTTATTGCATTTGGATTGTTAAACAATGTTCTAGTTTACTCGTATGCGTTAAAACGCAACTCAAGAACCAACATAATACTGGGAGGATTGTGTGGTGGAGCCCCACCAATGATCGGATGGGTTGCAGTTACAATGTCGGATTTGTGGACAATGGGTCTTGCAATGGCAGGACTGGTGTTCATATGGATTCCAATGCACATATGGGCCCTGACTCTTCACTTTAAAGAAGATTATAACAAGGTAAATGTGCCAATGCTTACTGCTGTCCAATCTGAAAAAACGTCTGCAAGAACCATAGCAATTTCAACTTTTGTAATGGTGGTATTTTCTATTGCCCCATTCTTCTTGACTACAGAAAATGGAGAGCCCATGGTAGGTCCGGTGTACCTGTGGACTGCAATTGTTTCCGGTGCAGTCATGATAGCCATATCAGCATGGGTTATTGCAAAACCTATGGAGAAAGCCTCATGGACGTTATTCAAATTTTCCAGCCCATACTTGGCAGTATTATTCATAGCACTGATGGTAGATTCAGCGTTATAGAAGACTTCTCGTATCATCCAGGCTGTTAAGTTCTTTAGTAATTTCAGAATGTCGTTTAATTAGTAATTCTAGTTCATTTTTGATATCTGATGAGCCCCATTGTGACTTGACAAGAAATGTCAACTTGGAAACAATACTCCACTGAATATTGTTTTGCTCATCAATTAATTCCAGAAATCTTTTACCCTTTTCGTCTTCAGACATGATTTTTCGAGTGCTTAGAATCATAAAAAGTTAGCAATACAGGTAATAACATAATTTCAAAATTTTATTTACCATTACAAGAGCAAATGTCTATGCAATGCAGCATTTCAGAATGTAAAATGAAATCCATTCAAACCGTAAAGATAGGGTTTAAAGAAAAACGAAATCTTTGTGAGCGTCACTACAAGCTGTTCAACAACAGAGATGAAAAGTACAAGCCCAGTTTTACCAAGGCAACCAAATTTAAATAGAAAAATCGTGTTTGGTTGATTTTTGTACTTGAAATTATTGAAAGATTTAACATCTACTATTTGCAATCAAAGACATGGCTACCAAGAAAAAGACAGTTAAAAAGTCATCAAAGCCAAAAACCCAGCAAGCCAAGGCACCTTCAAAATCAAGGATAACATCAAAGACAGAATTTGAAAAAGCATGGAGAGAATACAATGCCGCATTAAGCGTATGGAAAGAATCCCTTGCACAGTGGCAAAAAGCAACAAACGACACATTAATGACATACCATGATGCCTGTCAAAGAGCACTAGAGTCAGATGCTGAGCTATTAAAAAAAGTCAGCTCTAGTTGGGAGCAGACGTGGGAAGAGATTGGTCCAGAATACATCAAACAACAAACAAAGATGATTGAAAATATTTTCAAGGAGACAAACATAGAGTCGGTCAAAAAGTTCAATGAGCAATGGGAAAAATTCCTAAAAACTTCGGGTGATGATTCGATCAAAGCATATCAAGAAGCCATAAAGCGATTCAATGAAGCTTGGAAAACAAATCAGATGTAAAAATCAGCACAATTTTTTCATCACTACAAAAAACAACATGACAAGAAATATGGTTTATCCAATTAGATGGTCTTGACAATTTTCCCATTAATTGAATACAAATAATGCATAGCAGTTACTTGCTGATTTTGAGCTTTCCAATTCTAAATACATTACAGTCGCATACAGAGCATGTTCCCTTTATTGCAGGTCTGCCGTTTTTCATTATAGTCTCTCGTGGGTTTACTACAGGGCGCTTTGTTTTGCATTTTACACAATATGCTTCTAAGTTTGGAGGTTTTATTGGTGCATCTACAGATGTGAATCGGCGCAACTTGTTTTCAATATTATCTAATTTTTGGTTTTGTCTTCTTAAGATTTGAATTATTTCATGCTCAATGTCTGCAGCCTCAATTTGTTCTATCTCTTCTTCCAGTTCATTTATCTGAAATTGTTCATCTCCAGGTTTGGAATCTGCAATTTTGAGATCATGTAAGATGCGTTCAAGTTCGTCAATTTGGTTCTGTATATTTGCTAATCTTGCTAGTTGTTCTGGAGTAGCTTCGTCCTCAGTATTTTGATGTGGTTCGGAGTTAGAATCTATTTGTGCTTTTGATAAAATCTTCTCAAAATCAAGTATTTGGCGCTCAAGCTCTGTCAGTCTTGTTATCTGTGCGGGAGTAGCCTCATCCTCATCAGGCTCCGGTGCAAGAGCTATCTCCGGTGGTATCTCTTCTGTAGATTCCTTTGGAAGAGATCCCCTTGGGCTTGGCAACTGCTGCGGCTTTGACTCTAGTTCGCTGATCTGTTTTTCTAACTGTTCTAATCTTGCTAGTTGTTCTGGGGTTGCCTCATCATCAGATTCTGATGGAATTTCAGGCAGGTCACCCAGATTATCAAAGGGTACCTTGTTGTTGTCTATTCGTACGTATGGTTGACCATTGATTCGAAAAGTATTGATTTTGTGGCCACGTCGCCAAGATGAAAGCCCACTGTAAATTGTTGTGTAATTTAGGCCGCTTTTGATGTCAGATGCAATCGTGAGCCTATCAACAATTTTTCCCTCACCAATACCCCTGTCTGAATCACTGTGTCGTTTTGCTTGAGAGATAAGATGATGTGAGTCATAAACTACTTGAGAAATTACAAAATCTGCCCACTTGTCCATCCAAAATGAGTGGCAAATTCTAGTAAATAAGCAAATGACGGGAAAGGAAAAAATAGGATTATAATTAGTGTCATTAATTTTTAGTTGGATGGAAATTTCAATTGAGCCATGGAAAAAATTGGTAATTCATGAGGTTATAGAATACAAGTTTGACGACTGGGTAAAGCAAATTGCATTTAGCACAAGATCGTCAGGAGGTGCAATTCCGACCATGCAATGGACAAATGGAGTGGTGTTTTCGCCGGCAAATTTTCCTACTACAAACATCACCGTAGAAGAGCAGTTGAAGGGAATTCTACATTGGTCATCAGTCTCATTTGCAATAAAAGAAAAATTTGAAAAACAAATAGTAATAGAGAATGCGACAATAAATTTGGTGGATGTAAGTGTCAATGAGATATTCAAGGAATTGGCAAATACATTAAAAAAACAATCAAAGTTTGTAAATGAAATTTCCAGACAATGAATATTGAATCAAGAATCAGAGAATGCCAGATTAGTCTAAATCAAATTAATTATTTTGATCCAGACCCATACTATGTGAATTATTTTTTTGATCTTTTCATCAAATCTGCAAGCCAAGTACTTGATGGGATATTTGAAGAAGCAAACGATGATTTCGGATTGTTTATGACAAATGGATGCAGTAAAGAAGAGTTTCTAAAAAAAGCCACGGTAAAAAATGATCAAAATGCATTAGAGTTTGCAGAATGGTTTGAAAAGAAGATCAAAAGCGAACATAAACCACCTTATCCAAATTTCATAAAAGAGATGATTGATTTTCAAAAGAGGTTCAGCAAATTGCCAAAGGTCAAAGTTATGATCAGGCCTAATGAAAGATATTCAAAAGATACATTTCTGGAAATTAAAGTGAATCTGTCAAATGAAAGGTTAAGATCAAAGGAAGATCTAAACATAGAGATTAAGAGAAATGTCCCGATTTTTTTAGAGATAATTAATCGCAAACGATCATCAAACAACGAACCAAAAGTGACTGAAAACAAAGTCAGAGCGTCTGCATTTATGGAAGATGGCTCAGGGGAGAACTTTGAGATTTCTTATGCATCAGAGCTGTATATTCCAGTATTGAAGAGAATTGTAAAGGAATCACGCCAAAAAATAAAGAACGCATCATGGAAGCAGTTTTAGAATTAAGTGAGAGATTGCTATCTCAATGTTCAGGTTTTCTTTGTAGATGTAAAATATTTTAAAATTTTATTAGGTCCAGTTATCTTTCAGTATAACATGGTTACAAGTAAAACCCGTAAAGTAGATTCAAAGAAACTTGAAAAGCTACAAAAGGAAGAAAAAACTCGAAATACTGCAAGGCGTAAAGCCCAAAAGAAGGGAAAGAGTATTGCAACAGACAAATCAGATCCAAAAACCACAAGACCTGTCAGGCCGGCAAGAAAGGTCACCAAAAAGCGAGTCGCAGTAAGATAATCATGCAATAAGCTGCTTTTGTTTTATTCCATAAAATAGAGATTTTTTGCACACTCTAAAGAACAAAACAAGTATGGCAAATCATGGTCATAGTTACAAAATTTGCATTTACTCATGAACCACTGGCTTTATTTTTTGGATTTAAGCAGTACGTAGAATTTCTACTCTTCTGATTCTTCGTATTCCTCGTTACTTTCGTAATTGGATTGTAGATCAAGTTGGTGTGCACCTTCATTCATTTTCTCATGCTCGAATTTTTTCCACTCTTTTTCTAGCTCTTTGTCTTTTGGCATGACATGATTAAGAGAAACTGCAATATTAGAGCCATCCAAGATTACCAACTCTGAAAGCATGTTAAATGTAATATCGAGTGTATTGGATGAGTTTAAAAAATCTCAGTTTGATTTAGAGCTTGGCCACATCGTACGCCAAGTGTCGGCAAATTTTTTCATGAATTCGCCATAGGCTTGCATCTGCTCCATTCCAGATGAGCTGAGTGCCTTTTGCCAGTTTTCAGCAAATTGCTTAAAGGCAGATGTATTGGATTCGCTCAATGCCTTTTGCCAGGCTTGGCCAAATTCATTGTAGGATTTCATTCCCGCGTCTGCAAGTGCCTTTTGCCAATTATCCCCAAACATCTTCATAGTTTCTGCACTAGATTCTTTGGCAGCTTTTTCCCAAACCTCATTAAATTTGGCTTGCATCTGATTGCTGGCATCTTGAATCTGTTCGAAAACTTTTTTCCAATTTTCAAGGGATTTTGAATATTCCTGCCACAGGGAATCCCATTCGTTTGATTTTTCTTCGGACATTAGTTAATGGATTATTTTTGTGACTCTTAAACTGATCCATTGAACTAGGCTAGAGTTTCTTGCGATTCTTTAGTCTTTCTTGCATTCTGATCTTGCCTTCTTCGAATTTAATTCTATCCTCATCAGTTTTTAGTAATAGTTTTGGTACCTCAGCAGGTCTGCCGTTTTTATCTAATGCAACAAATGTGACAAATGCAGTTCCAGTGATTGTCCTAATTCCAGTAACAATATCTTCAGCCTCTGCCTTCACTTCAATTTCCATTGAGGAATTGTGAACATAATTTATTCTGGCGTTTAGTTTCAAGACATTACCCACATAGACTGGCTTGATGAAATTTACACTATCCATGCTTACAGTTACTGCATTTGATTGTGAATGTCGCTGAGCTACAATTCCTGCAACCATGTCTATATGTTTTAGAATCTCTCCGCCAAACACATTCCCCGCAGGATTTGCATCGGATGGAAACATCCGAAGTATCACCTCAGCCTGAGATTCCTCAGGGGTTTTTTCTGGTTTGACTTGATATGACATTTCAGATTCGCTTTAGGATCTCCTTTTTCTTGTCTTCAAATTCCTTCTTGGTGATAATTCCTTTCTTGTTTAGTTCCCCAAGTTTTTCCAAAATAAAGAGATTTTTTTCAGAGTATATCAAGCGTCTAGTATTGTCAACTGATTGTGATATCTTTTCTCCCTTAGTTTGAATTTTTTTTGAGACCTTGGAAGTGTGGCTTTTTGCCATGCCACTCAACTCTTTTGTTTTTTCTTTTGCAAGTTGAGCGTGAAGTTTCAATTTTTCCATAACTTCTTTTTTGTTTTTTACTTTGAATCGGCGCTGATATTCTTTTATGACAAGAATTGGAAATGGCGTCCACTCGACATCATCATAGAACTGGATTAGCTGATCATTTGACACATTCTTTAGATACTGCCTAAAGTGATCCTCTGATTTGCTTTCCAATATCATATTTCAGACATCATCCCATTTAATTTAATCAGTTATTGTGTGCATTGCTAGTTGAAATAACTTTTCAACTTTATTTGATCAATCTTTGGAATCTTGGCGATCTCAAATCCTTCAGGTCTCTTTGAGAGGGATCGTGTAGCGTCAATTCCCATCTTTGCGGTTTGTAGCTTTTTTTGATCACTTGATGGATCCAGACTAGAACCCCTTACTTTGCTCAGTATAACCAGATCCCGGTCGGCCTGAAATCTAGTGGCCATCGCATATTCAACTGCTTCAGCATTATTTGGATCAATATCCTCATCCACAACTGTAACTTGTTTTAGTGAGCGATGGGATTCAAATGTTTTTTTAATGATTTTTTTCGGATCAGACTCTGCTTTCTTTTTTATTTGCACCACTGCATGCAACCAATTGCATCCCCCATTAGTCATGGACACTTGTCTTGTTTGAGGGAATGCTCTTTTCAGATCACCGTTTAACTTTGATTCAATTGGCATACCCATCAATAATCTGTGTTCTGAAAAACCCGAAAGAACGTCATGAAATATTGGATTGTTTCTAAAAAACAGATGCTCCATCTCAAATACAGGTTGAAGACGTCGATGATCATATGTCTGGAGCATTTCTACCATCCATTCAGGATGTGTTTTGTCACAAAGGATTTTTCCCTCCATTACAATCTCTGTACCAGAAGGCACATCA
>PFFZ01000057.1 GCA_002781805.1 Nitrosopumilales archaeon CG15_BIG_FIL_POST_REV_8_21_14_020_37_12 | reverse complement strand
AAGAAATCGTACGAATAATTACATCAAGAAGAAAGGTATGGGTAGATACAATGATGAAAGAAGAATTAGGATTAATTGAAGATGAAAAAAATCCCATGGATAGTTCTGTCAGCACATTTATTGGTTTTAATTTAATTGGATTAATTCCATTAATTCCATTTATGATTTTCATGATGATAGGAACGGATGCAAATTCTGAGGCTTTTGTATATTCTACAATATCAATTATTGTGGCATTCTTTTTAGTTGGAATGATAAAAGGAAAAATTGTAAAAAAATCGAAGATTAGGGCTGGAATTTATACTCTAATAATTGGCGGAGTTGCATCTATTGTAGCGTATTCGGTTGGATATGGATTACAATCTATGGTAATGTAACAGAATTAATATAGTTTCGAATTATATTAGCTGAAATTTTTAGAGACTTGTTTTCATATTCATTTAATTCAATTTCTTGAATTTTAGATATGCCGTGTTTATTGATAATGATGGGTACTCCCATGCAAACATCATATTCTCCATATTCACCTTCTAATAAAACAGAAGCAGGAATTTGTAATTCATTATTTTGGAGAATTGCACTGATTACATCAAACGTATTTTTTGCTATACCAAACTGTGAACGACTCTTGAAATTTCGTAGTGATTTCCAGTAATCTCTAACACCTATAGAAATTGATTTTTGTTGATTGGAGTTCAATAATTCTAACGCTTTTTTCCCATGAATTTTTGTATGTGAAAATACAGGTACCATGGAATCTCCATGTTCACCTAAAACTAGTGCATTAAATATCTCAGATTGCGTTATGCCTAATTTTTCTGAAAGTAAATATCTGAATCTACTAGAATCCAGACTTGCGGCAATGCCAATAACTTTAGTTTTTGAAAATCCAGTTTCTTTTTGGAAAAAATATGTAAGTACATCTAAAGGATTAGACACCATCAGAACAATAGTATCATGACAGTAATGTTTTACCTGCAATGCGATTTTTTTAATCATTTGAGTTTGTGCACCAATCATCTCAGTTCTGCTTTTTAGATAAACACCCGTACTTGCAGTAATTACAATAATTTTTGAGTTGATCATTTTAGAAAAATCATCTGTACCATGAATGGAGATTCTAGAATTTTTGGGAATGGTATTTGATATGTCAAGTGCTTCTCCTATTGCCTTGTCTTTTGTTCGATTTACAAGTAAAATATCATCTAAACCACTAGCAGCACATAGAAAAGCAATTGAGGATCCAACTCTTCCAGATCCTATAATTGAGATCAATTAAATCTCATCTCATTTAACTATTAACACTGGACAACTAGCTTTTTGAGTAACACCATTTGCAATGCTACCAAGAATTAGTTTGTCTATTCCAGTTCTTCCATGAGAACCCATTACTATAAGATCGATCTTCCTTGATTTTGAAAAAGATACAATGTCTTTAACAACGGAGGTAGATTTTATTATTTGTGATTTAGTAGATACATTTTCTTTTTTGGCTAAAATTTCTAATTTAGTTATATGAGAAAGAGTAACTTTTTTTTGCTTTTTAATTAATTCATTATCAGCTCTTGAATCATAAAACTTGTGATGCCAAGCATCACCTTCAAGACATGTTAATATCGTAATTTTGGAATTATATTTTTTTGCTAAGTTAAGTGCAGTTTTGAACGCATGAATTGATTGATTTGATAGATCAAATGGTACTAAAATATTTGTAAACATCATTGAGCAGACTAGAATTTTGTCCAATTTAATCCCATATAATATTTTTAGATCATTCTATGTGTAAATTGAGTGCACTGCATTGCAATGTGTTCAAACTGATTATATGAAAAAACAAGATTATCTTATTATGCAAGCATTAATTTCAGGAAGAAAAATAGAGGACGATTCAAGAAAAGATGCCATTCTTGAAGTAATTTCTGACAGATATTGTCGTGCAATTATAGAAAACACAATGGAAAAACCGAAATCTGCAATGGAGATAAGTGCAGAAACAAAGATTCCAATTAGTACTGTATACAGACGATTACAGACATTGCACGATAACAAATTGTTGGGAATTTCTGGTTCCATAAGTGATGATGGGAAAAAATACTTTCTTTACAAAAGTAGAGTAAAAGCAATAGCTACATCATTTAATGGAAGCAATATTGAGATTGAGGTTCTACCTAATACTCTCTGAGTATTAGCGATCCATTTTATGGAATCATATATGAGAATCAGAGATTAGTTTTAAATCGAAAAGTAAGAATTGAAAACATGATTAAAAAATATTCATCGCCAGTAATTAAAGTTCAACCAGAATCATCTATTTTTGAAACACTATCACTAATGCAAAAAAATTTTATAAAGCGAATTGTTGTTGCTGTAAAAAACAAACCTGTTGGGATTGTTACTGAAAGAGACATCAATAGATTTTTGGGGGATGACAAAACTGCAAGAGCAGTAGATGAGATTCCAATAAAACATGTTATGCAAAAGAATGTTATTACAATTACCGATGGATTTGAAGATCATTTTGATCAATGTGCAGTAAGAATGGAGACGTTTAAAATCGGTTCAGTGGTTCTTGTAGATGATAAAGGAGAGTTAATTGGAATTATATCTAAAACTGATTTAGTTAAAGCATATGCAAATGTTTTTGGTGGAAAATATTCCATTAAAAACTTCATGAGCAGGAAAGTAGTAACCTGTCGAAAAACTGATTCTGTGAAATTTGCTCTAGATTTAATGAATAAAAATGAGGTTTCAAGGCTTGTAGTTACTGATGAGAATGGCTCTCCAGTAGGATTAATCACGACAAACACGTTTCTTTCTCATAGTGATTACTTTACAAAAGGAAAAACTCGTTCCAGAGATTATTTACTTCCATTTGATGGTAGTAAGAAAATTACAGTAGAGGATCTACTTGATAATAAACTCATTACGATTGGTGAGGAGGAAGACTTGGCAGCAGGAGCTAGTTTGATGATAAAAAACAAAATTAGTGGGATACCTGTGATCGACTCGAAAAAAAATCTGATTGGAATTGTGAGTAAAACTGATGTTGTCAAGGCCTTTTCAATTGTTGGTCCTCATGAGGAATTAAGAGTGAAATACAAGGAAATGTATTAAATTCAAAATTTCTCATGTAGAAAGATGAATAACAATTCTCTAAGTAGGCACATAGGATTATTCCATCTTACAATGTATGGTGTAGGTCTCATTTTAGGGGCTGGAATTTATGTTTTGATTGGTGAAGCAGCAGAGTTTGCGGGAAATGCATTGTGGATTTCATTTATTCTAGGTGCAATTGTTGCGACATTTGCTGGATTGAGTTATTCTGAACTAACTGCCCTTTTTCCAAAAGCTGCTGCAGAATATGTTTTTGTTAAAGAGGGATTTCGAAGTGAGTTTATTGGATTTATTATAGGATGGTTAACAATTATCACATCAATAATAGTGGCATCAACTGTAGCTTTAGGTTTTGGTGGATACATGGAAGAAATTACTGGAATTCCAATTATAATTTCTGCTTTGATAGTATTAGGAATACTATCTTTTGTTAATTTCATAGGAATTAAAGAGTCCGCTTGGGCCAATACAGTATTTGCAATTGTGACTGTTGCAGGTTTGGGAATTATTGTTTTTATTGGTTTTACGTTTCCTGTTGAACACGAGATTAATTATTTTGAAAGTCCACTAGGTGTACATGGGATAATTCTAGCATTTGTTCTAGTATTTTTTGCATTTATTGGATTTGAGGATATGGCAAATGTTGCAGAAGAGGTAAAACGTCCATCAAGAACAATACCTAAAGGAATAATGCTATCGGTTTTAATTGTCACTGTAATCTACATTCTTGTTTCTATTGCTTCAATTAGAGTCGTAGAATGGGAGAGGTTAGCTGAATCGGCTGCTCCATTGGCATTTGTTGCAGAACAAAAATTAGGGCAACAAGGTCATTTTATCTTATCAATAATTGCATTATTTGCAACAGCTAGTACAATATTGATAACTTTAGTTGCCGGAGCTAGAATTTTTTATGGAATGGCAAGAGGAGGCTCTTTGCCAAAAAAATTGGGTGTAATTCATCAAAAAACCAAAACGCCGTGGTTAGCTGTGGTTATTATTTTTCTAACAACGTTAGGGTTTTGTTTTATTAGAGATATAGTGGTTGTAGCAAATATTGTAGTTTTTGCAGTAGTGGTAACCTTTGCCATGATAAATTTATCAGTTATTCTCTTAAGATATGTTAAGCCAGAGATGGAAAGACCATACAGAGTACCTGTCAACATTGGAAAGTTTCCTGTATTACCTCTGTTTGGATTAGGTGCATCAATTTACATGGGAACCCAATTTGAAATTGAGATTATGTTATATGGATTGGCAATTATTGCTGCAGGAATTATTTTTTATTTAATTTTCAATAAAAGAAAAACAACATAACTTAGATTTTGTTTGATTTTTTTAATGCAACTGCAGCAATTAAAATACCAACAATACCAAAGCCAATTCCAACATAGTTTAGATAGGTATGTTGATTTTGATTTTCCAATTTGGCGGCTGATTCTTTAAGTTTATTCACTTCGCCTAATAGGATTGTATGCCCATCGATTAGCTGAGTTAGTGTAATATCCGAAGGATGTGGAAATTCAATGTATGAGCGTTCTTCTACTTTTGGTGGATGCATGGATAAACTTACTGTTGTCTCGCCAATATTTCCCAAAATATTTGCCTGATAGTACCCAGAAGATGTAGGATTTACAAATGCATAGTATTTGCCAGGAATATTATGATCTTCTGATAAGGGCAACATGATTTTAGCATCCTTGTAAACTAGCTGTATTTTCAGTGATTTGTGTAGTCCGGTTACTCCATCTTTGAATTGCTGTTCTTCTAGTTCTAATCCAGGTTCGAGTGGGCTAACGTACAGCTCAATTCCATTCGTTTCACCAGATACGACAGGTTCGTTCATCCAACCAATCTCTAGTCTGTATTCACCAACAGAGTCTATTGTGTGACCAAGAGCAGTTCCAATCAAACTTGGAATAAGCAATAAGAGTAATAGAATATTTCTAAAATTCAATAATGGAAAACTAATTCCAAGTTTTAAAAATGTTATACTATTTGAGTGAAAGTTATGTATTAGACATCGGTGTTGGATATATCAGAAATTATGCATCAGCATACATGGATACCTCCCATGCTGTTGGAGTTTGAGCAAATGCAGTGTATTCTTTGTATTTAAGTTCTGAATATTTGTCAAGGAAATCTTTTGTAAATATTTCTTCCAAGAAACCAGAGTCACTTGTTAGGGCATCTAATGCATCTTTTAGAGATACAGGGAGAGCACCAATATTATACTCTTTTTTCTTTTCAGTAGTTAATTTGTAAATATTTGCTTCTATTGGATCTCCTGGATCAATTTTGTGTTTGATTCCATCTAAACCGGCTAACAATAATGCTGCTTCAAGAAGATATATGTTAGCAGTTGGATCAGGAACACGATATTCAATTCTTTTGCTTTTCTCTTGGTTTCGATAATACATTGGTACGCGGATAGCAGCTGAACGATTACCCATTCCCCAGCAAACATTTACAGGTGCTTCGAATCCTGGTACTAGACGCTTGTAAGAGTTTGTCGTAGGATTTGTTATTGCACATAGTGCTGATGCATGTTCTAAAATTCCTCCAATATAATAACGGCCTATTTGACTCATTTGTGCAACTTCGTCATTAGGATCAAACATAACATTATCTTGATTGTTCCATAAACTTTGATGTGTATGCATTGCTGATGCATTATCACCGAAAATGGGTTTCGGCATAAAAGTTGCAACCTTGTTTTTTCGTTTTGCCTTGACCTTAACTATATTTTTTACAGCAATAACACTGTCTGCCATTCCAATCATTTCATCATATACCAAGTTAATTTCACATTGTCCAGATGTAGCAACCTCGTGATGTTCTGCTTCAACTTTGATTCCAAAATAATTGTAAAGATCATCACAAACGTCTTTTCTAAATGATTCAAGTGTATCCTTAGGTTGAGAAGGGTAATACCCTTCTTTGATATTAATGGCAGTACTGATATTGCCTTTTGCCCAAGGCGACTCTTTAGATTCAATAGAATATCCAGAACCACCATACGACTGAGTTGCAGCATATGGAGATGGGTAAACGTTGATGGCATCAAAAACAAAGAATTCAATTTCGGGTCCCCAATTAGTATGAGTTAATCCAAATTCTTGGAGTTTTTTGGAAGCCTTGTATGCAATTCCTCTTGAATCACGATTATATCTTTTTTCATCTACTGTATTTCCTTCATACAAATCACAAAATAAAATGCAGTTTTTTCTACCTGGATCATAATCATTTGGTAAAATTCTAAATGATTTAGGATCAGGTTTTAAAATCATATCAGAATTGTTAACAGACTTGAAGCCAACAATTGAACTTGCATCTAGTTTTTCTAATCCATGTTCAAAGCTTTTTTTATCAATAGCATAGCTTGGCATGCCAAGTCTATGTAATTCACCAAAAATATCCACGAACCAGAGATTTACAAATGTAATATTTTCCTCTTGTATTCTCTTTAATACGATATCAGCATTCATTGTTTAACTAGAGTCTCATTTTACTAATATTAGTTAGTAAGTTAGATTTGTCCATATGGTCAGGTAAAATTTTAGGATTCAGGATAGTCGTCAAGTGGATTTGTTTTTTTGAAGTTAATCATTTCTTCTTCAAAGAAGAATTTTTCCGTTAAGGCAGGTTTGAGATCATCAAGCCAGATTGCTTTGTCATCATACTTTGCAAAGAAAGGTTTTTGAACCCAGTCAGGATTTCTGCCCTGTAAAAATCTCAAAACAATTACTTTTTGATCATTAAGTTCAGCAGTTCCGATTACATGGACTTTGCCTGGAGTGGCGGACATGCTGGGTCCCCTAACAGTTCGTGCTAAACCACTTACCGAGGAATATGCTTTTTTGAAAATTTCGTATGCTTTAACCAATGGAACTCCAAAATAGTGTTGAGCTCCAGTGTCTCTAACTACAAACATGTAATATGGAATACAGCCAAGCTGAACCTGCTTGCTCCACATTTGTGCCCACATTTGTGAGTCGTCATTGATGTGAGCTAAAAGTGGAGATTGTGTTCTTATCTGAGCTCCGGTTGCTCTTACTTCTTTAATTGCTTTTTTTACAGAATCAGTAGATAATTCAGTTAAATGATTAAAGTGAGCCATAAATGCAAGATGTAATTCGTTGTCAGTGATTTTTCTGAAGATATCCAACATTTCTTGGGAATCGGAATCTGTTAAAAATTTGTAAGGCCAATAAGAAAGAGATTTTGTTCCAATTCTAATTGTTTTAAGATTTGGAAGTTTTGCATCAATTAAAATGTCAATATATTTGGAAAATATTTTAGCTTTCATAATCATTGGATCGCCGCCAGTAAAGAGAACATCAGAAATTTCAGGATGTTCTATAAGATATTGAACTAGTTGTTCGCCTTCTTGCATTGCAAATTTCATTTCATCCATTCCAACAAATTGTGGCCATCTAAAACAAAAACTACAGTAAGCATGACATGTTTGACTCTGACTTGGAAAGAAGAGGCATGTTTCATTATATTTATGCTGCATACCATAGAGTTTGGTTCCGTCCTTTAAAGTTGGAACATTTAATTCCATTTGACCAGCTGGATGAGGGTTTAATTGTAAACGTATTTCATTTGCAATAGTTGCAATTTCTTTTTTATCTGAATTATTTTTTATAGCACTGGCCATTTTTTCAAAATGATCCGGCTTCAACATTCCTCTTTGAGGAAAAGTCAAAACAAACATTGGATCATTTGGTATGTTAGTCCAATCAATTAATTGTTCAACTACATAATTATTTGCTTTAAATGGTAAAACATTGCCTACAACTTCCATTTCAAATTGCTGTTGTTCAGAAAGATTTTGAATTTGAGGAAGATCACGAAAATTGGATAATGTAAAAGATTTTAGTGAAGGTGAATCATCCCATGCAGATTCTTGATAGTTCATCTAGTACATATCACATTAACCCTTGTTAAAGGTTACATTCAGTTTAATTTGAATAGATTAATGGATTTCACTTATAATTTTTAAAATTTACTCAACATTCTTAACGTTTGCATGCCAAAAAAATGTGAATAGTAAATGGCCGAGGAGGAGATTATTAGTGCAGTTTCAGGACAAGTAGATCAATTTCAGAGTATTTACCAATTACTTGGCTCATCAGAATCGCTTCAAATTGCATTTACTGTGTTGGTTGTGGGCATTATTGGCATAGTAGTTGTTTATCGTACTTTTTCAAGATGGGTCAGACATCAAAAATTTCATTATGTTAGACCTCATCTTTCAAGGTTTGTTCGTGTAATAGTTTTACCGGTTTTTGGTATTGTACTTATAACATCAGTAAATTTCTATATTCAGTCATTTTCTTTATTTGATGGAAATGATTCTCTAGTATCTGAAGAGAACAGTTTATCTCCAAGTGAGACATTTGCAAAGATTCTCAATACAATAAATATTCTAGTTATTGGTTATACTATAGCTCATTTAATTCCAATAATACTTACAAAAAAGGAAAAATCCAATCTGGAAAAAGAGGATTTTGAGATATGGAAAGAATCAAGAGGATTTTTAGATGATAATGGTGATCTTTTTCATAAATGCTACAAATGGATTCCTCCAAAATCCACACCGGAGGATATGACAGATGAAGAATTTATGAAAAACATGGAAACAGAAGAAGGGAAAAAGATCCTTGAAGAATTTAGAACCGCGAAAGGACTACCAATTGGAAGTTATGAACAATTAGTTAAAGATCCATTTGAAGAATGGAAAAAATCTGAAAGAAAAAAATATTTGAAGTATTATGATGATTGTATTTCTGGAAATAATCAGTCAGGTAAAAAGCTTAGAACAGGACAAGAAATAGAAGAAATTTTTCCAATTGATGTTTGGAGGGAAGAAAAACGATTTAATGGATTTGATCCAATTATTGCAGGATGTAAACCACCGGGGTATGCTCAAAGAAAAAGAAAAGATCTTCCGAAATCAATTAGTCAGATATTACCGTTAGGGATTTTTGTTGCAGTAGTACTTGGAGTAGTAAATTGGTGGGGAGTTGATTTGATTTTACTTGCAACAGCCACAGGAGGATTAGCAATAGGAATAGGTTTAGCATTACAAGAAACTATGCAGAGTTATTTTGCTTACATCGTAATTCGAAAAGACAAGATATTTGCAGAAGGAGAGCGTGTTCAACTAGATACTGGATACAATGGGTACGTACATAAAATTACTCCAAGAGTTACATTCATTCGAAATGCTCTAAATGAATCATATGCAATAATTCCTACAAGACAGTTAGTTAATTCTCAAATAATTAACTATTCTAAAGAAATCAAAATAGTACCTGCTACTGTAGATGTGGGTGTTTCATATCTTAATAATCCTAGACAAGTAGCAGCAATTTTAGTCAAAGTAGGAAAACGTGCTATGAAAGAAGTGATTGATGAGAAGGGAAAACACTTGATTAGACAACAGAGATGTCCATACTTAGATAAAAATCAGCCTAGTTGTGGTTGTGATAAAGATATTCATGTAGATATTAACCAGCCTATTGTAAGATTTAACAAATTTAATGATTCAGCACTTGATTTTTCATTATGGGTGTATGTTAGAGATTATGGTGCACAATTTAAAGTCAAAACAAGCATGAGAATTATCATGTATGAAGAATTTAAAAAATATGACATTAGAATACCATGGCCAATTAGAACAATATACCAAGGTGATGAAAAACGTGAATATGATGAGATTAACAAACTAGATGAACAGAGAAACAAGGTTATTGATAAATACGGTCTCGGAGATTTAGGCCATGGAAATAGTGAAGAGTAATGCTCTTCTCAAAACTTAAGAATCCCATTCATTCACAATTTCTTATTGAGTAAGTTTACAGTTATTTCAGGAAAATCATCAGAAGATCTTGCTGAGAAGTTATCAAAAAAGCTAAAA
This sequence comes from Nitrosopumilales archaeon CG15_BIG_FIL_POST_REV_8_21_14_020_37_12, assembly GCA_002781805.1. Taxonomy (GTDB): domain Archaea; phylum Thermoproteota; class Nitrososphaeria; order Nitrososphaerales; family Nitrosopumilaceae; genus HKST03. The sequence continues at coordinate 3,495 of PFFZ01000057.1, read as the reverse complement.
GCAACCATAGTAAAATCGGAAGTTAGAGTATTTCCTGACGGCGAAAGTAAAATAACGCTTACTGGAAAAATATCAAAGAATAAAATTGTCATAGTTCAATCAATTTATCCACCAGTTGACACAAATCTAATTCAAGCACTTTCACTTATCTCAAAAGCAAAAGAGTATTCTAATGACGTGATTGTTGTTATCCCTTACATGGGATATGCCAGGCAAGATAGAGAATTTTTACCAGGGGAAATAGTTACTATGAAAGTTATTGCAAAATTGTTTAAGGGGGCAGGAGCATCAAAATTGATTGTGGTTGACATTCACAGCCTTATAGGATTAAAACATTTTAAAATTAAATCAAAAAACATATCTGCAATACCAGATCTAGTACAATACTTTAAAAAAATTAGTTTGAAAAATCCTTTAATTGTTTCCCCTGATCAGGGCGGAAAGAAAAGAGCGATGAAGTTTGCTGCAGAATTTGGTGCAGAGTGTATTGCACTAACTAAACATCGTGATCGAAAAACAGGCAAAGTTCAGATAAAAACATCAAAAATTGATCAAGTACGAGGTAGAGATTTGATTTTGGTGGATGATATGATTAGTACTGGAGGAAGCATCATCAAAGCCACAGAATTTCTCAAAAAACAAAGATGTCATCATGTTTATGTCGCATGTACCCATGCGCTTTTGATAAATAATGCGGAACAGAAAATTAAAGAATCCGGAGTAACAAAAATTATTAGTACAAATACAATCCCAGGCAAAACATCAGTGGTGGATATTTCAGACACTATTGTAAAGGCAATAAAATAATGCCAGAGAGTTTTTTTATTTTATCTAAGGATTATTTAGAAATTGCAATTGACGAAATAATTACTATTGCAAAAACATATGATAGATTTTCTAAAATAAAAATAATTTCTAATCTTGTAATTGTACAATCGAAAACAAATTGGGAGAAAATTGCTAAACGATCTACATTCTCTAAAATATCTGGTCAGATCCTACGAAAGATGTCGGGTTTATTTCTAGATGAGGAAAATTTTGAAGTATTGAAAAATGCTAAAACTTTTGTATGTAGAATAATTAATTTGTCATCAAAGCAATTTAACATTCCAGAATTAGAAAGTTCTATGGGAGATATGATTTCAAAATTTTCTCAAGCTAAAGTATCACTTGATAATCCTGACATTGTTGTATACTTGATTTTTACAGAAAATGAGAATTTCTTTGGGTTTTCAAAAAAAATTAATGAAGTTATTAGACCAATAAAAGTCAAAAAACACCCCCATGAATTAGATTGGAAGCTTACTAGAGCAATGATAAACTTGGCAGGATTACAAGAGGGAGAAACTGTTTGTGATCCCTTTTGTGGAACTGGAACAACATTGCTTGAGGCAGAAGCAATGGGAATTCATGGAATAGGTCTCGATTTTGATGAAAAAATGTATCAGATATCTAAAAATAATTTAGAAGCAAATGGATACAAATCAAAATTGGTTAAAGATGACTTTACTGGATTAAAGAATATTGTAGGAGAGTTTGATGGTATTGTGACTGATCTACCGTATGGAAGGGCTTCAAAAGCTTCAGAAAATCCTGAGGAGATATTAAAGAAATTTGTAGCAATATTGCCTAAAAAAAAGAAAATAGCAATTATGTGTAAAAAGGATTTTGAGAAAAAATTAAAATTAAATCCAATGAAAAAGTATGAGATCTATAGGCATAAAAGCTTGACAAGAATAATTTTGATAAAATGAAACTAGTATTTTTGGGAACATCAGCAGCACAACCAACTGAATTTAGAGGACTGTCGTGTGTTTGCCTTGAAAGAGAAGGGGAAATCTTAATGTTTGATGCTGGAGAATCAGCACAAATTGCATACCTAAAGTCAGGTTTAGGATGGAATAAAAAAATGAAGATTTTTGTCACACATCTTCATGGTGATCATTGTATTGGGATTTTGGGTTTACTGCAGACAATGACGATGCAACATCGAACTGAGCCTTTAGAAATTTATGGTCCTAGTGGAATTGAAGAATTTATTGGTGCAAATATCAAAGTATTGAATTTTGGTTTATCATTTCCAGTAATGATATCTGTAGTAAAGGAAGGACTGGTGTTTGATTCAAAAAGTTATTCAGTTTCTGCTTGTAAAGCAAATCACTCCATTGTTGCATATTCCTATCTTTTTGAAGAAAAAGATAAACCAGGTAAATTTAATCTTGAAAAAGCAAAAGCGTTAGGGATTCCTGAAGGACATTTGTGGAAGGAACTGCAAAGTGGAAATACAATACAAATTCGGGGCAAAGTTTTTTCTCCTGAACAAGTATTAGGAGAGAAAAGGCAAGGTAAAAGAATAGGCATATCAGGAGATACTACACCAACTAAAGAATTGGAGAAATTTTTTGCTAATTGCGACTATTTAGTGTTTGATTCTACTTTTCTTGATGAGGTTAGTGATAAAGCAAAAGATACATGTCATTCTACTGCAAAACAAGCTGCAATATTAAGTAAAAATGCAAATGTGAAAAATTTGATTTTAACACATTTTTCAGCAAGATACAAAGATGAAACTAGACATTTTGATGAAGCAAGAGCAATTCATAATTCAGTCATTACTGCAAAAGATCTTTTAGAAGTTGAAATAAAATAAAGAAATGTTCAAAGAAGTTGCTAAAAAAATTAAAAATTCTAAAAAAATTGTTTTTGTGACTGGTGCAGGTATATCCCAAGAAAGTGGGATTCCAACTTTTAGAGGAAAAGATGGGTTATGGAGAAAATATGATGTAATGCAATTGGCTACGATTAATGCATTTTATGAAAATCCCCTATTAGTTTGGGAGTGGTATAATGAAAGAAGAAAGGGAATATTTGCAGCCAAACCTAATCCTGGGCATTATGCAATAGCAGAACTTGGAAAATATGTTGATGTTGTAGTATTAACTCAAAATATTGATGGTCTTCATCAAAGAGCTGGAAGTCTGAATGTACTTGAACTGCATGGAAGTATAATTAGAATAAAATGCACTGTATGTAATTTTAAAGAAGAAATAAAAAATGAGTTAAATGATGTTCTGCCAATTTGTAAATGCGGTAACATCTTAAGGCCGGATGTAGTTTGGTTTGGCGAATCATTGGATCAGGATATTTGGAAACATGCAATAATTCATGCTAGTCAATGTGATGTAATGATTATTACAGGAACATCACTAGTTGTTTCTCCAGCAAACACTTTACCAATATATGCAAAACAAAACAACGCAATGTTAATCGAGATAAATCCTGAGAAAACAGTAATGTCATTAAATATGGATTACTCATTAAGAAAATCTAGTGCGGTAGCTTTATCAGAATTTGTTTCAATTTTTAGAAATTGATGATTGTTTTATTTTTCTGAAGCATCATCCGACTTTGCTGGATTAATTTTAAAAAAATCATCTATTGTTTTGATTGGATTAATTTTAGTTAATTCGGTGGATAAATCTTTTGATGATTCTT
>PFFZ01000022.1:12798-13630 GCA_002781805.1 Nitrosopumilales archaeon CG15_BIG_FIL_POST_REV_8_21_14_020_37_12 | reverse complement strand
TCAGCTAGTTTTACCGCCATGGAACCAACTGAGATGCCTCCACGTCCAATCCCACTGGTGTTTCTAATTCTAGTTCCAATTCGAATAGCTTTGTCAAATAATGTGTTTAGATGTTGTCCTGATGCCTTTGCCTTTCTTGCTGACGTAATTGAATTCTTTATCTGGCCTAGAATTTGCTCCTCTCCTACAACCATAGAGTCTAGTCCTGATGTTAGCTTGAGAAGATGATGTAATGCCTCATCATTTTCTACCAATTCTAAATTTTCTTTGAATGCCTCTTCTTCAAGACCTGCTAGTGATGCCCATGTTTTTTTGATCTTTTCTATATCGTATTTTTTTGATTTTCCAAAGATCTCTATCCTATTACATGTTTGAATTATTACACATTCGTCCAATCCTGAATATTTCTTGAACTGTTCATATGCATCTTCTAAATCTCTTATCGTAAATTGTTCTAACACATGAATTGGGGAGTTACGAAAAGTAACACGTGCATTAATGATATTTTGTCTCATTTCCAGTCTCTCAATATTATGTCTGCTCTCTTTTCAGCCTTTTTCATCTGACCGTCTTTTATTAATTGATCAATTTCCTTATCTTCCATAATTCTTTTGAGGTACTCTTTTCGCTCAATCTGAGTCGAAATTTTCTTCTTTGCCTTTTCTCTGGCGATCTTTTGTAATTTAATCTGAGATATGTCTTTTTTTGTTATGATTTTTTTAAATATTTTTTCAGCCTCTTCTTTTAGTCTCTTTGACATTGCAGGGCTTTTTCCTCCTGTAAATATTGCAATCTGTATGGTATTCTCAAAATCAATTATTGCAGGATTTGA
>PFFZ01000022.1:11275-12601 GCA_002781805.1 Nitrosopumilales archaeon CG15_BIG_FIL_POST_REV_8_21_14_020_37_12 | reverse complement strand
TTTGTGGGGAAATATTTTCACTGATTATTGTGATTTCGCAGTTTTGTTTTAATAATGATTTTATCCTTTTTAGGGATTCATTTCCTCCTCCAATGACAACTACTTTTCTGCCTTGAAGATTAAGGTCAACTATCATCGATCAAAAAGCCTGCAGTTTCTATTTATGTATTAGAACTGACGCATAAAATTCCAGCTACATTTTTAATTGAATTAGAAAATCATTGAGTTGATGACCTCTATGGATGAACTTGACAAAGAAATTCTTAATGAAATCCAATGGACGTTTCCGCTTGTAACTAGGCCCTTTGACGCTATTGCAAAAAAATTCAATACCTCCCCTGAAACTGTCAAGGAACGCCTTAATGCTCTGAAGAAAATTGGTGTGTTAAGACAACTAAGTGCGATTTTTGATACAAGAAAACTGGGTTACACAAGCTCACTTGTTGCAATGGAGATTGAGCCTGATAAATTAGAATATGTTGCAAGTCAAATCAATCGCCATCCCGGTGTCAGTCATAATTATGAGCGTGATCATGAGTTTAATCTTTGGTTTACTTTGGCAGTACCTCCCGGTTCTGATTTAAAACAAGAGCTGGACAAATTCAATGTGTTAAAAGGAATAAAAAAAGTTAGAATGCTTCCGACTTTGCAGTTATTCAAAATTGGTGTCAAGCTTGACATGGTTGATGATAAAAAACATGCAGTTGCGCCAACTGAGCAAAAAAAGGAAATTCAAAACATAAAATTTGTTCCGACTGAAGAAGACAAACAATTCGTACGAGAACTTCAAAAAGACATGGAAATTATAGACGAACCATTTGTAAAATCTGCGAACAATCTTGGCATTACCGAAGAACAATTGTTTGAAAAAATGAAATATTATGAAAGCATTGGTGTCATGAGACGATTTGCAGCAATTCTCAGACATAGGCAGGTAGGTTTTACTGCAAATGGAATGATTGTATGGAAAGTTCCAAATGACAAAATCGCCGAGGTTGGCTCAAAATTAGGCGCATTTCCTCAAGTTAGTCATTGTTATGAGCGACCAACATATTCTGATTGGCCATACAATGTGTTTTCGATGATTCATTGTAAAACTCACCATGAAGCACAAGAAATGGCAAAAACAATTCAAAATCAAATTCATGTGGATGATTATAGGATTCTCTTTAGTTCACGTGAGTTCAAAAAAACACGTGTAGAGTATTTTGTTGAAAATGAGTTCAATTTAGAAGAAACAATACCAGTTTCTTAAGTTTCATTTTCATCGTGTCCTACAACGTGAAAAATACAAAAGTATTGATCATTCATATTGCAATAGTACTC
>PFFZ01000022.1:10540-11145 GCA_002781805.1 Nitrosopumilales archaeon CG15_BIG_FIL_POST_REV_8_21_14_020_37_12 | reverse complement strand
TCTGCTGGACTTGGCGGTATGTTGTTTTTTATTTTTTTAATTATGGCTTCCCATTTTTTGTATTCTCCAATCTTTGCCAGCTTGAATCTCTCTATTATCTCTAGAGTTTTCTCTATGTTGATTGGGGTTGCCATTGTCGGTTAGTTTGTTTGAGTTGCCTTTAATTCGTACGAAGGCCATGTGTTATACAACTCATCAATCTCCTTCATATCTGACAAGCTGAGGTATTTTCCGTCTGAAATTGATGCAAACATTTCAATCTCTTCCTCGCTCACAACAGTTGGCAGTACTGATGCAATTGATCTTTTGGAGAGTATGAATTTTATTGCAAACTCGGTAATGTTTAATCCGTTACGTTCTGCAATTGGTCTGAATTGCTCAACTTTTTCAAGTGCTGATTTTCTCCACTCTGCTTTTCTGTCTTTTCTGTGGTCGTTGCTTGGGATGACTGTTTCTGCTTTTACTTTGCCAGTGAGAATTCCTGACGCGTCTGGAACTCTGACCAGAATCCCTACATCTTGCTTTTCTGCTTTTTCAATAAGCTCATTTCCTGGAGTTTGCTCTAAAATATTGTAAACTGTTTGAACAGCTGATACGCTTTTTCT
>PFFZ01000022.1:3215-10529 GCA_002781805.1 Nitrosopumilales archaeon CG15_BIG_FIL_POST_REV_8_21_14_020_37_12 | reverse complement strand
CAAGTCCTTCTTGTGTCCACCCAATTGCTGGGCCTAGTGCTACTTGAGATGATCTTATTTTTCCTTCTTTGATTAACTCATCAAGAGTACCAAACGTCTCATCATTTCTAATGTGATTTAATTTTGGATTGTGCAATCCAAATGAATCCAGGTAATCTGTCTGCAGTCTCTCTAGGCAGTCATTTAGTGCTTTTCTTGTAAATTTTGGGTCAAAGTTCTGTGGAAGCTCTGCATGACCAATCTGCTCAACTTCTGAAAAATCATACCCATACTTTGTAGAAATCACAATCTCTTCTCTCATTCCTTTGAAAACTTCGCCAATGAGTTTCTCGCTTTTTCCTTTACCATACATATCAGCAGTCTCAAAGAAGTTAATTCCTATATCGTATGCCTTTTTTAGCATTCGTTTGGCTTCATCATCCTCTATTTTCTTGCCCCACCAGTCAAGTGCTATGGTCCATGCCCCAAATCCTATTTCTGATACTTTGATTCCACTTTTTCCTAATTTTTTATACTTCATTTTATATCACCATTGTTTTGCATATTTTCTGTTAGATTATTTTTTTATAAAATATGTTCATTTATGTTTATCCAAGATTTGCACATCTGAATTTGTATCTCTAGCCTAGGCTTGCTATGAGTGGCAAAATATCTTTTTTAACGCATGGGATCATGGGCGTATCCACTTTAACATATCTTGAGACCTTTGTTTCTCTCAAATCCATTATCAAATTTTGGAAATCTCTCAGCTCATCTGTCTCAAATGCCAACATGAAATCCTGATCATCTATTCCAAAAGAATATGTGGTGTTTAGAACTATGTCCGGATATTTTTGGCTCACATCAATATGCTCATCCATCATTTTTTGCCTGTCTTCCTTTGGTAAAAGGTACCATTCTCTTGTTTTTGTGAATGGGTAGACAATTACATACTTTTTTGACTCATTTCCTGCAACAAATGAAATTATTCTTCCCTTTCTTGCATATATTGAAGGCCTGGTACATGATACATACGTCTGTGTTGGAACTATGTATTTTCCAAATACTGTGAGATACAGTTTTGAAATAACATTTTGAATTTCTTCAATTGATTTTGCAGCAAACCAAAACAAAAAGTCTGCATCAGAACGTAATCCTAGTGTAGAATATGATCTGAATTTAATTCCTGAATTTCTTATGACATTTTCTACTTCTCTGGCAGATTCTTCTTTAGCAAGGTCTGCCATCCATCTCCATTTAGGATCAATTTGAAAGAATGAGAAATTGAAATAATATTTCTCATCATCATTTGGTTCCATTTGTTTTTGTTTTGGAATTACCCTATTTAAACAAAAAACAAGATTTTCTAATCTTGTATTTCTACTATTTTTTCTCTGGATTTTTGACCCGTTCTAATTCTTACAAGGGATGTTGACACTCCAAAATGTTTTGCGAGTTTTTTAATGATTTCTTTGTTTGCCTCTCCCTTGATTGGCTTTGATTTTATGCCGATAATTATCTTGTTTTCGTTTATTTCTACAAAGTCTTTGTGAAATTCTACTTGAAGTTCATAAATCATGGATGGATGTAATGTGATTGTAATAAAACTTGTTTTATTGTACTTGTTGCTCTAAAATCCAATCATATCCTTCGCTTTCTAGTTTGTCTGCAAGGGATGCATCTCCTGTTTTCAACACTTTACCTCTTGCAAATACGTGAACAAAATCTAACTTGTCTAAAAACTTCAATATTCTTGCATAATGGGTAATTACAATTACAGTTGCATCTTTTCCTGAAACTTTGCTAATTGCCTGTGCAACTGATTGGACTGCATCAATATCTAATCCCGAGTCTGGCTCATCAAGAATCGAAATCTTTGGCCTTAGCACTGCCATCTGTAAAACTTCCGCACGTTTCTTTTCTCCGCCCGAAAAACCCTCATTTAGATATCTTGAAAGAAATTCCTCTTTTAGGCCCACTTTGTTCAAGTTGTCTTTGAGATATTTTTGAAACTCTCTTACTGTGATGAATACTTCCCTGTCTTCTCCCTGCAATGCCTTGCTAAGTGAGTTGTATGCTGTTCTGAGGAAATGAGAAAATCCAACTCCTGATACTTCGGTTGGATATTGAAAACCCAAGAACAATCCTTTCTTGGCACGTTCATCTGCTGATAATTCTAAAATGCTTTCACCGTCTAGCAAAATATCTCCCTTTGTTACTTCATATTTTGGATGCGCAAGCAATGTATATGCTAATGTGCTTTTTCCTGAACCATTGGGTCCCATGATGGCATGAACTTCTCCCGGTCCTGTCTTTAGATTTACTCCTTTGAGAATCTCTTTTCCTTCTCTTGAAACATGCAAATCTCGTATTTCTAATACTGCCATGATGCATTTTGTTTTGTTTCTATATATAATACCCACGAAAATTAGTTGGAACTAATGGCACTTTTTATGAGTTTAATAAAATGAAAAGGGGGTTGGGGTTTTAATTTTTGGCCAGAGACGGTCTCAAAGTAATTTTGAGCTTGTAACATGTTAGAATCTCTTTACATCTGTTTCTGATAGTGACTTCAGTGACACCTGCAATGCTAGATACGTCTCTCTGCAGGACGTTTTGACCAAGTAATACTGAGGCTACATACAGGTATGCTGCTGCAATCCCGTTTGGAGCCTTTCCGTCAGCAATATTGCTGTCTTTGGTCTTTTCTGCAATTTCCAAGGCAAGTCTTTCCACTCTTACCTCAGTTTGTGTCATGTTTGCAATCTTTGAGATGTATTTGCCCATGGTTACGACTGGAGCAGTAATCTGTCCCATCTCCATTACCATGGTTCTATAGTATCTTGCTGCAAGCTTTGTTTTTGATTTGACATCTTTTGGTGCACATATTCCTCGACAAATCTCTTCAAGTGATCTAACTACATCGCATTGTTTGCATGCCATGTAGATTGTAGCTGCGGTAATGCTTGCTACTGATTTTCCCTTCACTTCAATATGCCCGTCCAAGTTTCTGTAAATCATAGAGGCAGTTTCTAAAACATTTCTTGAAAGGTTCAGACTGTCACATGTTTCACCCATTTTTGATAAAACATTTGCCAATCTTCTCTCTCTAGGTGATGAAACTCTTACTCTTTGTTGCCATTTTCTTAGATTGTGCATCTGATTTGCGACTTCATGATTGATTGTTTTTCCGCTAAAGTCTTTTGTACTGATTGATATTTCAGTTGCTATTCCTAAGTCATGTTGTGAATATGTTGTTTGTCCTGTTGCTCTTGCAAGCTTCATTTTGTCTTCGAGATTAGAACTCTTTGTTTCTGGTCCATAATCTGCCATCTGATCTGCGACAACTACGCCACATCCAGAGCAGATAATTTCTCCATTCTGAATGTCATCAATTAGTGATGATTGACATTCAGGACAGTTTTCTGTTTGTAGTATGTTCATTTTTTTCTTCTCCTAAATTTTTGTGTATTAGCAGGAGAATATTCGGTTGCGAACACACTTTTGCCAATGTATTTTTTGATGTTATTTGTTAATGGGGTACCTGATGCAAACGGTCTTTTTACTGGACCTATCAATTCCATTACTTTTGCAACTCTAGTTCCTTTGTCGTCACAGAGTATTTGTCCTTCAACCACTTTTTCAGATAGTTGAATTATTACCCTGCCACTACCGGCTAGGTGCATTATTTCGCCTACCTCCTGCAATTAGAAACAGTAATCATCATATTCTTTTCATAGACTTCTGTCAACTTTACTTTAGCTAACAGCTAGATTTGATTTTATTTTGATTGTTTGGAACGTTTTGAAACCAATTTTTCTGAAATCTTGTTAAGTATTTTTGTCTTGGAGGATCCTTTTGGTAACACAATATATCCTGACCTTACATATGACCTTCTTGGATATCTGACTTTGTCGTCTGTCTCCGTTATTTCAAAACCTGCATCTTGCGCTGCATCTGATAGTTCTTTCAATGATGGATCAAAGACACATCTCTCTTTTTCTAATCTTCTTCCTTTAGATCTTGGCAATGTTTTGTTAAAATAATCCAGCCAGATTACGACATGTTCGTAATCTTTCATTTTATCACTTTAAGAGAACTGCGTTTACTATTCCTGTTTGTCCTGGCTTAGAAACGACTCTGCATTTTCCTTCTTGTGTTTCTAAAATTGCACCTTTGGTAATAATGCCTCTTCTCTGGTAATCATTATTTGTAGAATTTTCTAAAACTTTGAGAATTTTTGTTTTCTTTACTTTGGAATCTCCTGTTGACAGATTTACAAAATCAATTGATTTTAAAGCTGTTTTTTTGTTATTTCCGCGAACTCTTCTTGTAATGGTCATTTGGGCGCCAGTCACTGCTTCATTAGGATATCTGTCGATTTCATACTTTCGTCTAATCCTCAATGGGACCCTGCGTCCTCCGGTAATTTTGCTTGTTGCAAGATTTTCTACTGATTTTCTCACGAATGTACTTTTTACTACTCTAATTTATACAAAACGCCAAGAATTAGGCTTGGATGAAAAATTTAGTTTAGCTCTGTAACTAAAGAAGCGGCGGTATTTGTCGTTGATCTTGTCGCCGTTTTTCTTATCTTTGAAAACAGTCTTTCCTTTAGATTCTCTACATCGCCTTGAATTCCAAAATATTTTTGGAATTTTTCAGTTGTGTTGTATATTTTCAACCTGCCTACATTTTGATGGTTGATAAAGTCTAATTGTTTTAGTTCTTTAAGATGCGCATATACTCCAGAACCCCTTGTCTCTACAAGTTGCTTTGATGATATGGGTTGCATGTATGCAATGTATGATAATGTTTTCAGAGTGGCATTTGGAAGTATGGGCTTTGATGCATACCTCTTGATTGTGGAGCTGTACTCTGGCTTTAATTGAAATACATAAGAGCCGTCTGGAAGCGTAACTATCTCTATTGCTTTGAATGCCGACTTTGTTTTTTTCATTATGCTATCGATGCATTCTTGTGTTTTTGTACGTGATTCTGTGCCTGAGGCTCTGATTAACTCCTCTATTTTCAGCGGTCTTCCTGCAGAATATAGTGCCGCCTCTATTCTTGCAATTGCCTCATCTAAATTCTCAATTTTTGCCAATTGTGCTATATCTGCTCCAAAATCTACTTAAAGAAATTCTTTCTCCATTTTTGATCAGTTTGTTAACTTCTCTTTTATCAGAATTATCTTGATGTCGTCATCTACTTGTTCAAGGTCTACTTTGTGATCTCTGGCCAAAAATAGCGTTGCAAAAAAGCATCTAATGGAATCAATCTCATCCAGATCCACGATTATGTTCTGAAGTAACCCAAATCCGTCCTTTGTGATCTTTCTAATTATCAAATCTTCGTATTTGCCAATGATGCTTTCAAGTGATATGAAATATTCTTGGAAATCTGGCGGTTCTATTGGTTCAATCTCAACCTGTCTTCCTCTTCTTGATTGGGGGTTTGCAATCGTTCCTATGAGATTTTGTAGTAATCCTAGCAAATCGTCTAGTGAAACTGGATAGGTTGATTCATGTCTGTATGGGATGTCGATTAATTCCACATCTACATCTGTTCTTTGTCTGAGTGGCTTTTTTTCCATAGCTGCTTTTTGTAATGCAAAAATGCTTTCTACTTTCATTCTGTATATTAACGAGGATGACAGTGCTGCCATTCCTGCAACTTTAAGATCTTTTTTTCCATTTCTCTCAAGAATCTTTATCAATAAATTCAGAATTTGAATCAGATCTATTTCCCATACGTCTTTTTTTGCAGCAGAAATTGGACTAAATAGAATATTTACAGGTGCTGATGATATGCTTGGCGTTTGCTCTTCATTCACGTAATTATTGTCTTTTTATTCAATAATATCTAGGGGCTCTATTTTTTTCTCATATCCAGTCAACTCTTATATTGTAAGGGTTGAATTGCTAATTTGTGAAATCTGCCCGCATAACAGGCCCAAATGAGCCTTTGAAAGTTTCAGAATCTCAGACTCCAAAACCTCTGGGCAATCAGGTTCTTGTTAAGGTAAAAGCGGTTGGTGTGTGCCACAGTGATCTTCACCTTTGGGAAGGTGGATATGATTTAGGTGACGGACAATTCATGAAAGTCACAGACCGTGGAGTAAAGTATCCAGTTACGCCTGGTCATGAAATTGCTGGAACTGTTGAAGAAATAGGAAGTGACGTTACAGGGATTTCTAAGGGTGATTCTGTTCTTGTCTATCCTTGGATTGGATGTGGTCAATGTCCAGCATGTAAGGCAGAAAATGAAAATCTATGTGACACTCCAAAATCTCTTGGAGTTTTTCAAGATGGTGGTTATTCTGATTATTCTCTTGTACCTCACTACAAATATCTGGCAAAGTTGGATGGGGTGAATCCTGATTCGGCCACCTCTTTAGCTTGTTCTGGACTTACTGCATACACTGCAATTAAAAAATCCAATCAAAATATGCCTGAATTCATAGTGGTCATAGGGGCTGGAGGTTTGGGTCTCATGGGCGTTCAAATTGCCAAGGCAATCACGAAAGCAAAAATCATTTGCGTGGATCTTGATGATCAAAAATTAGATACTGCAAAAGAGATGGGTGCCGACTATGTATTAAACTCAAAAGATCCTGAAACATCACAAAAAATAATCTCAATATGTAACAACATGGGTGCAGATAGTGTTGTTGATTTTGTTAATGCCCCTCCAACTGCTAAATTGGGCTTGTCGGTTCTACGTAAGCGGGGTAATCTGGTTTTAGTTGGCTTGTTTGGCGGTTCGATTGAAATGTCGTTGGTTACAATTCCCCTCAAGTCAATAATCATTCAGGGTGCGTATACTGGCAACTATCATGACATGTTAGAACTACTTGACCTTGCTAGAAAAGGCATAATCAATCCAATGATCTCAAAAAGATATTCATTAGATGACGCAAATACTGCGTTGGAGGACTTGAAGGCAAGGAAGATTCTTGGTCGTGCAGTCATCAACCCCTAACTAGATTATCTTCAACAACACTAATTATAATATAAAAAACACTCACATTTGACATGGATTCAAAGACAACATGTGAAATTGCACTAACTCATTTAAAAAATAACCAATTCATTACAGCCCATAATCTGTTTTTGACCCAAGCCGAATCACTTCGAAAAACAGAACTGCTAAAATCCGCTTTATTCTTTATGCTGGCTGCAAAGTGCAAATCAAAACATGGAAAAGAATCAAAAGATGAAATCAAACAAGCCGGAGATCTCTTCTTAAAATATTCTAAATCAAAGAATGTGTCTAATGTTAGGGGTGCACTACTCTGCGCATCCAAATGTTTTTTGATCTTGGGTGAATTTG
>PFFZ01000022.1:0-3202 GCA_002781805.1 Nitrosopumilales archaeon CG15_BIG_FIL_POST_REV_8_21_14_020_37_12 | reverse complement strand
AGCATATCAATACGCCAAATCAATCGTTTCGACCACACCAGAAGTCACTAGACCTGTTGTAATTATTGATGACAGCAAAGCAATTGCATTAAAACTGCAAAACTATGTTGAAAAATTGGGTTATAAGGAAATCCTTGTTTATGAAACTGGAAAATCTGGACTCAAGGGATGCCGTACTCTCTTCTCTGAAAATAAAAAGCCTCTAGTCTTACTTGATATGGGCTTACCTGATGTTGATGGCGATGTTGTTGCCTCTAATCTACTGAAGGAAAATGCTACTGTTCAAATTATTGTGATTACTGCAGATGAAAAAACCACCAAGCGTGTTAACAAGACAATTAGTTCTGGGGTCACTGCATTTATCCAAAAACCATTTACTTTAGATGAACTGAAAAAAGCAATCGATATAGCAGAATCTGAATATTCCTTACTACAATAATAACAAAGACACGTTTAGAATGTTGGCATCTTTTATGTCGATCTCATTAATTCTATAGTCTATCAACTCCTCAGAGAATTTTTCTACAATTTTTTGTGCAGTGTTTGTTTGTGAATCTGTTTGAATTATTGTAAACATGTTCCATTCTCCCTCCATATTTGCAACTAACAAATAATTATCTAGTTTTGTAATGTATTCCTTGATGGCGCCTTTTACTGATTCTAGTGATTTTGACGGTTTTAGTTTCATAAATACAATTTGATATTCATTAATCCCGGATACGTCAGTCAGCACTGCCTTGTATCCCTTGATAATCCCGCTCTTTTCCAACCTTTCAATTCTTTTTCTAATTGTTCTGTCTGAAACATCATGGCCTGATTTTTTTAATTCGGATGCAATTTCTTTAGATGGTGTTCGTGCATTGCTGTTGAGAATCTCAATAATCTTCTGGTCAACTTTGTCTAGATTTGACCATGTGTCTTCACTCATGATTATTTGATGTTTTCCATGCTTTTGAATTTTTGGTTATTTTTATAATTTTCTAACTTATTCGTCTAGAAACCATCCTGTCTTGATGTGATTTTTGTCCGACTCTTCTCCAACACCAGTTGCATATCTCCAGATCACAGGAGCATCTGTCTTCATCATTGTTTTTATTTTTAACAGCGATTCCATCTCTTCATCCAAGTTTTTATCTGCATGTCCGCATTCCTTGCAAAATTTACATTTTTGATCTAACTGTGTTGGTTCAGTTTGTATTAACGGATATGTTTTACATGCTAGTGGTCTTTTATCATATATTTTACATGGAAATCCACCATGAGGTGATCTTTTCTCTGAATCTGTGTCTAAAAAAGGACAGACATTTCCATTGATTTCTCTTCCCATCATCTGATATGCCAGTATTGTCGGTGCTTCATTTTGACTTCTTGATGTTCCTATTCTTGGCAACATGGATACGTTGATCTTTCTCTCCTTTGCCATATTTTCTATCTCCTGTTTTTCTTCAGGTAGAATTAATACTCCAATTTTCCCAAATTTTTTATTTGGATAGTATTCTCTATTGATACAACAGTCTGAGCAACCTTCTACACATTTGAATTCCACGTAATGTTTGTGCCGTGTATTAATAAAATTCCTTTGTCATTTGACAAAAAATCATGAAATTTTCTCCAAAAATCCCCACAGTTATATGCTGATGGTGTTCATTATTGGCATGGGTAAGCGCCAAGTAAAAAGCGAAAGTGACCTAAAAGAAATTCGATTACCTGAAGAAGGTGAGATGTTCGGCCGGGTTCTTAAAATGCTAGGTGGGGAAAACGTTTTGATAAAATGCACCGATGGTATAACCCGACGCGGCAGAATCCGTGGAAAATTAAAACGACGTGTTTGGATTCGTGATAACGACATTGTAATTATTGCCCCTTGGGATTTTAATGAATCCGAACAAGGAGATATTGTTTGGCGATTTACTTTGCCCCAGGTAGAATGGCTAAAAGAGAACAGCCACATCCCAAAAGATTTCTGATCCTAGAGCATTTTCTCCTCTGTTATTCAAGCCTCTTCTGATTGCCAACTTAATATACGGGCTTGTATTCTTCCATATCAAATGGAACAAGGCACAGTAAAATGGTTCAACCGTACAAAGGGCTTTGGTTTTATCGAAAGAGAATCTGGTGACGATTTATTCGTCCACAAATCAGATGTTGATGGATTCATCAATGAAGGCGATAAAGTAGAGTTTGAAGTAGGACAAGGACAAAAAGGACCAGCCGCACAAAAGGTCAAAAAAACAGCATAGACAAAGAAATTTTTTATAATTTAAGAGTCATTTTTGTTTTCTTAAATTAGTCTTTTTTATTTTTATTATTTAGAAGGGGTTGTGGTCCCAAGCGAAGGAATTGAACCTTCGACAACCCGGTTTCTGTATGCCTGATATGCTGTTATTCGGTCAGCCTCTAAGCCAACAACTACAGCCGGAAGCTCTACCAGGCTGAGCTAGCTTGGGACAAAATCACGAAGTATACTAGTATTAAAAAACTATCGAAGACGTCAAATATTCTGCAAGATCGAGCTTTTCCAAATGGCATAAATACTCTTTTTTACGAATTGGTGCGTGTCCCAACTAGAATTGTCGTATTTTGGTTATGTGTGTGCTCCATATCTTCACAATCATGAATCTGTTGAATTAAAGGAAAAATGGGCGTCTTCAAAAAATATTGAAAAATTATATTTCGTTACTGGGACGTTTTCTAGCGAAAGCAAGCCATACTTTTCTGATTCTACAAACCATTATCTATTGGCAAAATTCAAAGACAGCAGCATCATCTCAAATGACTTGGCAACACATAATCAAGAAAAAACATCGTTTGTTTTTAACATCCGAGATGATCTGTTTGAGCGAGAAACTAAAGGAATTACAAATTTTGTTTCAGTTTACTATCTAGAATACGGAGAGTCTGGCGAAGATCTACAAGATATTGCACATCTTTTGATAAAAAGAGACAAGATCCACATTGCTGGATTGGGATTTATGGATACTTTTTGCACGGTTCCTTCAAAATTCACTTTTCCGTATAATGACAACATCGTAGTTATTGAAGTTACAAGTGAGAAGAGTCATCAAAGTGTAAAAAAATACTGTGATGAAACAAGACGTGATATCAACAGAAAAGGACTTACAATGACAAATTTGGTTAGTCTTTCAATTTTGGATGTACTAAAATAGAAAAGTTAAATATTCGACAGAAACCTGCTTTCTCA
>PFFZ01000085.1:2939-5624 GCA_002781805.1 Nitrosopumilales archaeon CG15_BIG_FIL_POST_REV_8_21_14_020_37_12 | reverse complement strand
ATTGCCAACATCTGTTCTTGCTATGCATTGAAAATAAATCTACTTCTTTTGGCGACCTTGTGATCTTAAAACCCAGTCTGTTTTTTACCATGCTATCTGATTGGCAATTCGATAAAAAATTGAGATCCTTTTCCTATTCCGTCAGACTCTGCCCAAATTCTTCCACCGTGCTGAGAAACTATTCCATGGCTTACAGATAATCCTAGCCCTGAGCCCCCATAGGTTGTCTTGATCTGGGGATTTCCTTGAAAAAATTTAGTGAACAGATTTTCAAGCTGATTTTTTTCCATACCTAACCCGTTGTCTTTGATTGTGATTTTGCATGTTTTATCACTTGATTCTAATGATATTGAAATTTCTCCTGTTCTCTCTGACACAAAGTCCAACGCATTTAGCAATATGTTTGTCAAGACTTGCTCTATTCTCATTTTATCACAAAAACAATGGATATTTTCTGGTATGTCTTCCTTTACGGAGATTTCTTTTTTACTAAATTCTGAACGTAGGTTTGAAATGCATGTTTTAATGACGTCTGAAATATTTGTATCTGCTTTGGACAGTGAAAGCTTTCCTAAATCAAGCTTGTTCACATCCAACAAATCCTGAATCAATTTTTGTAGGTTTACTGCGCTTGATTTAATTGAATTAATACGCTCAATCTGCTTTTCGTTCAGATCTCCGATTCTTTTTGATAATAAAATGTCTGTAAATGCTTGAATTGGAACCAAGGGGTTTTTCAAGTCATGCACCACCATTGTGATAAATTCATCTTTTGACTTACGAATGTTTTCCAATTCTTTATTTTTCTGCTCCACAATTTCAGAGTGCTCCTCTACTTTTTGTTTTAGTGTGTTGGCTCTAAAAACCAAAACAGAGATTACAATGGAAGACAACACGCCGCCAACCAGTGTTATCTGGGACTGTAGATAATTCGGAACAAATACGTCTGACCATATTGTATAGTGAAGTTGGTAATTTTGCTTCAAATGATGTCCGTACAGGGATGTCTGCTCCACAATTTCCAGTGCATTTTCTCGTTCTAATTTGGTGAAATTTACACTTTCTTTTTCAATCAGATCATCTATTCTAGAATACTGGTACAGGATTTTTTCTTCATTTGAATTGCTAAATAGATTTATTTTCATATTATTTCCCGGAATAAATTCAGTAGAGATAAAAAAATCAAACGGGATTGATACTATCACTGATCTCTCCTTATCCATAAAAAATTCTATATTCATCGTCTTTACTCCGTTGATCTCCTCTGGAAAATTTGGAAATATTATATCAAATTCTTTATCGACAAAGCTTTCATTTGGATATGAAAATTCAATCGTGTTGTTTTTCAGAACAAATATGTTTGCGATTTCTGGGTTTGATTGAAATATTCTGATACAAAAATTTTTAAATTCATCTTGAGTGATATTCTCTGAACCTTCAAAATATCCAATAATTCCATACCCAATTGTTTCTACACGTCCTTCGCGCCTTTCAATTATTCCTGTAATTATGCGTGTTACTTCCTCCTGAAATCTCTCTAGATTCTCTTCCTCATAGCTAGCTATCTGGAAGTAGGTAAACAACACACCTAAGAAAATACTTAAACCAATTACACTTGGGATGAAATATAATTTTACATATTTTTCCATTGTTGTTATATGCAATTACTATTATCAGATAAACTGATCTACGATTTACACGGATTCATCATGTATTGTGATAATTCTTTCAAGAACTTTTAAAATCCTAAATAAAAAATCATGATTTATGAAGGCAGTCGTATTTGATGGCAAGAAGATGAGGTTTGTATCTGATTACCCAGATCCAAATCCTGATGAGACTATCGTAAAAATAACATTGGCAGGAATCTGTGGAACTGACTTGGAAATGTTAAATGGATACATGGACTACCGTGGAGTTCTAGGACATGAATTTGTAGGAGTCGTAATAAAATCGCACAACAAAGATCTGATAGGCAAAAGAGTCGTTGGTGAAATCAATGTGGGATGTGGAAAGTGTCAATCATGCAAGGATGGAATGGACAGACATTGCTCAAACAGGACGGTCCTTGGAATACTTCACAGAAACGGTACATTTGCCGAATTTCTTTCATTGCCTGAAAAAAACTTGCATATCCTGCCTGAGAATGTGAGTGATGAGCAGGCTGTTTTTGTCGAACCGCTTGCTGCGGCCTTTGAAATAACACAGCAAGTAGACTTGAATCCTGATTGGAAGGTTGGAATAGTTGGAGATGGCAGGCTTGCACAGCTTGTTGCAAACGTCTTGAAGCTTTACTGTTCTGATATTGTATGCTTTGGAAGACACAAAAACAAACTTGAGAATCTAAAAAGATTGGGAATCCATACAAAGATAGGAATAGATTCTGATGATGAACACAAGTTTGATCTTGTTGTAGAAGCAACTGGAAACAGCTCAGGATTTTCTGATACCATAAGACTTGTCAAGCCGCGTGGAACTGTTATTTTAAAATCAACTGTTGCTTCTAGAGAGAATCTGGATCTGACTCCAGCAGTAGTTAATGAAATAACTCTGATTGGTTCTAGGTGTGGAACGTTTAGACCTGCAATCGAGGCTCTTTCTTCAAAAAAAATCTCAGTTGACAATTTGGTAGATTCTATATACCCACTTGAAAAATTTGAAGATGCTTTAGAACATGCCAAAAAA
>PFFZ01000085.1:0-2851 GCA_002781805.1 Nitrosopumilales archaeon CG15_BIG_FIL_POST_REV_8_21_14_020_37_12 | reverse complement strand
CCAGTACATGATTGAAGCTGATTCTAATTTGGGCATGAAGGTTCCTGTAAAAATCTATGCTGATGAGAATCTGATGCAAAAAATGCTGACCGACAGAACAATCATGCAAGCAATCAACGTAGCTTCAATTCCTGGAATTGTCCGCCATGGTGTAGTTTTGCCTGATGGGCATGAGGGGTATGGATTTCCTGTTGGTGGCGTAGCTGCAATGGATGCAGAAGAAGGAATGATCAGTCCTGGGGGTGTAGGATATGATATTAACTGCGGCGTACGCTTGCTGCGAAGTAATCTAAACGAAGACACTGTACGCTCAAAACTAAAAGAACTTGTCACTGAACTGTTTGGCTCAATCCCGTCAGGTGTAGGTTCAAAAGGAGCTGTAAATCTTTCTCATTCCCAACTCGATGAGGTTTTAGTAAATGGCGTCAATTGGGCAATTGACAATGGTTATGGCTCCTCAAATGATTCAGATGTGTGTGAGGAGAATGGAAAGATTGCAAATGCAGATCCAAACAAAGTTTCTGACAAGGCACGAAAAAGAGGTGCGCCGCAACTTGGCAGTCTTGGTTCTGGAAATCACTTTTTGGAAATACAAAAAGTTGCAGAGATCCATGATCAAGAGGCTGCAAAGAGGATGGGAATCACAGAAGGAACAATCACGGTTTTGATTCACTGCGGTTCTAGAGGATTTGGACATCAGGTGTGCAGTGATTACCTGAGAGTTTCAGAACAAGCTTTAGAAAAATATGACATTAATCTAGCTGACAGGGAGCTTGCATGTGTTCCCAACATCTCTGAAGAGGGAGAGTCGTACAGAAAGGCAATGTTTGCCGCATTGAATTTTGCTTGGAGTAACAGGCAAATGATCACACACTGGACAAGAAAATCTTTTGAGCGAGTTTTCAACCAATCCGAATCCGATCTTGACATGAAACTGGTCTATGATGTATCTCACAATATTGCCAAAGTTGAAAAACACAAAGTTGATGGAAAGGAAAGAAAACTTGTGGTGCACAGAAAGGGCGCGACCAGGGCATTTCCTGCAAACCGAGACGAGGTTCCATTCAAGTATAGGGACATTGGCCAGCCGGTTCTGATTCCAGGCTCTATGGGTACTTCAAGTTGGATTTTGTTGGGGCAGCCAAACTCTATGGATTTGAGTTTTGGCTCTACTGCCCATGGTGCGGGAAGAACCATGTCTAGATCAAAGGCACGTAGAAACTATACTGAAAACGACGTCAAAAAATCACTCAGTGACAAGGGAATATTTCTCAAGGCATTAACAAGAGATGGGGTGGTAGAGGAGACTCCTGAGGCATACAAGGACGTTGATGCCGTAGTCAACGTATCTCATAATTTGGGAATAGCAACAAAAGTGGCAAAATTGATACCTATAGGTGTGATTAAGGGTTGAGTGATGATTCAGAGCTTGAAAGACTAAAGGCAAGGCGCCTTGCCGAAATGCAAAAAAACATCTCCTCTCGACAAAATTCTGAAAAGCAAACTGAAGCCAAACCCAAAGTTACGAAAACTCCTAGAGAAATACTCGTCCCAACACTTGGATACCGAGGGCTAGAAGTATTGCAAAACGCCGAATCACAATTCCCAAATGAAACAAAGACCGTAATTGAAAAACTAGCTGAATTGATTCAGACTGGGGAACTAAACGAAACAATCGACGGAGGGAAATTACTATTGTTGTTTAGATCCATTGGATTGAATATTAGAATGCAAACAAAGATCAACATTGAGCAAGATGGAAAATTCGTTTCCTTGTCTGACAAGCTCAGTCAACACACATCTGACAATGGTGACGATTGATGGACGTTACACTGGAAGTAAGCACCACGGATTATCTAGGTGATCTGCTCCTGATAAAGAAATCTCTATCGCATATGGAGAGTTTGCTTGGATGCTATAATGGATATGTTCTCAGTGAGCCTGCAACAAACTTTGGTTGGACTTTTTTCAAAATTGCATTCAAAGCAAATTTTCAAGCTGCAATCGAAGAAAAGTTTGGAGACATGATTGGAAAATACAGGTGGAGCAACCAATCCGAAAAGTTTGGAAAATTTATGACTAATTTTTTTAATGCTCGAGGATGTAATGTCAAAATTAAAATTTTGACCTAGACTCTTCTTCCTCTCTTTCCACCCTTCTTTCGAGTGGTGTCATGAGGTATTGGAGTTACATCGTCAATTCTTCCAATTCTAAATCCGCCTCTTGCCAATGCCCTGATTGCTGCTTGTGCACCAGGACCTGGGACTCTGGAACCGACTCCGCCAACTGCCCTTACTCTTATATGAAATCCGGTAAACCCCTTTGTCCTTGCAACTTCCACCACTGCGTTTGCTGCTTTCATTGCTGCAAATGGTGATGACTCATATCTGTCGGCATTTACATGGAATCCGCCAGAACTAATTGCCACCGTCTCTGCGCCTGTAAGGTCTGTCATGTGGATAATTGTGTTATTGTAACTGCTGTAAATGTGGGCAATTCCCCACTTGTCAGGTCCTTCCTTTTTTGTTTCTGGCTCAGATCGTGAGCTTTTAACTTCAACCTTAGATTCCTCTTCGACTGGAGCCTCTACTTCCTCAATCTCTGCCTCGATTTCTGACAATGTCTACTCACACCTTAAAGGGTTTAAAAAACATTGATTTTTGATTCTCCATGTTTTGAGCGCTGGCTATTGTTCAAATATTATGAAAAGTTCCATCTTTTATGGGATCTATAATTTTGCCTGCAATTGGTATTGCAGTTGCAACTGCTTTGATTGGCTCAGTTGCCTTCCAGTCATTTGCGCCAAACAATGAATTGTCACCATTTTTGGCATTGGAGGAAAAATGCGAAA
>PFFZ01000108.1:3614-5558 GCA_002781805.1 Nitrosopumilales archaeon CG15_BIG_FIL_POST_REV_8_21_14_020_37_12 | reverse complement strand
TCAAAATACATGATGTACCTTCCGGTGGACTCTAAATCTCTTCTGTCAATCCTTCTTTCAACCTTGGTTGTGTTCTTTATCTGGTTTCTCAGCACTGATGTCACACCTGTAGCATCAACTACAATCATTGCCGTCTTTTTGTACGGCTGGCTTGTCTTGTTGTTTATGCCTTGAACTCCGACAACCTGCTGTCCTTCATAGATTAAACCTGTAAGATTAATGTCAAAATCAAAATCCACTCCCATTTTTCTTGCCCTCTGGTTCTGTATCTCTGGAAGCTTTTGGCGATTAAGCATGTATCCAGAACCATCAAATGGAATAGCAGTCTCCTTGTCTGGAGAAAATGCCATTACCCCCTTTACATCGTGCTCTATCTCCGGTCTACCCCAGCTGACCTTTATCCTGCTGCTCATATAGTCAACTGCCTCTTTTGAGCATGCATCGCCACACACCCAACCTGCAAGTGACTTTCTTCCAGGATACATCTCTGGATTCCTATCAACTGTTAGTATCTTCAAATTCTGTTTTGAATAGTGTGCTATTGCCTGGGCTGTAATGGTTCCTGCAAGTCCCCCTCCGGCAATTATTACATCATAGTCTGCCACTATAGAGAGCGACGGGCATCCGTATTTAAAATAATACTTTGGTTACATCTGGTGAATAGTGGGTTTGATCGGTTGTAAAATGGGGTCGGTTCGTCGCGGCGTCTTCACTGCTTTTGCTCAGACTGGAGCGGCTATTATCTCCTCATTCCCAAATTCCATTGGCTGCCTTTTCCTATTTAATCTAGGTGGCAGCTTGAAATATTTGGGTAAATATTTTGATGGTGTCTTTTTTGTTGTAAACCGGAGTGTGGATTTTTATCTTTACTGCATCTTTTTCATTGAATGCTATTTTTTTATTGACCAGCTCCTGCTTGTCTATCCTAATGTGATATCTAGAGTCGACTGTTCTCTCTTCTATCTCGCTTACCATCTGGTCCAGCTGTTCTTTTGATATTGACTTTGTTAGTTTTTCAACAAACTTTGAGGCCTGCTCCTTGGATAGTCTGGCACTTAGTATTGTTATTGGATTCTCAAAGTGACCCGTGGTGTGCTGGATGGAAAAATCACTGCTGTCCAGTCCAAACATCTCCTCAAATGATTCAAAGAACTTTGAGGGCTCCTCAGTTGCATGTATGATTACATCAATTGCTACTTCTAGTTTTTCAACCATTCTAAATTGTGACTGGATATCTATGCTTCAAGCAATGCTATTTCTTTTTCTGCAGTTCTGATGAGCTTGACTTTTTCTAGCCCTACATGCCTTACCCTTATGACCTTCTTGAAAGCTGCCATGATGTCTGAGTTGATTTTGCTGTAGCACGTTGCCTGGACAAACTGGTCAATTGACATCTGGGGAACTGTGTTGTTTATGACATCTCTTGCAATCAGCCTTAGTGCATGTTTTCTTGACGTGTTGAGTTGTCTGTGTGTTAGCGCAATGACCTTGATCCTAAAGATGTATCCGTCGTTTGTCTTTATGTCTATGATGAAATTAATTTTAGATGATCCGCGTCTGACCAAACTTCGCAGAAATTCCTTGGAATATTCAAACCTCTTAAAGATTGTACTTGCTTTTTCTCCATCGACTTTGTTTATTTGAAAGTAAATTTTGTACTGGTGCTGTGATGGATCGCCTTTTAGGATATCATATAACGTGACTTCCAAAACTCTACCTACTGCATTTTCCTCATCAGTGATTGGTACATATGCTATTGGAACGTTGTTAAATGAATCAGGAGCGTGTACAGTTACCCACTTTTTCTCTCTCCACTTGTCTTTTACTCGACCCTTTCTACGTGCCAATTACTAACGACCTTTGAATCCAAAATATAAGGGTATGTGACTAGATTGTATCTTTTCCCATGTATTTTTCTAAAACTTTTGGGATCTTGATGTGCCC
>PFFZ01000108.1:3120-3462 GCA_002781805.1 Nitrosopumilales archaeon CG15_BIG_FIL_POST_REV_8_21_14_020_37_12 | reverse complement strand
AGCAGGATACAATTTCACGGTATGCGTTTTGGCCTGCCATCCATGCCTCGATGTCATATGTCTTTGCAGAGACTTTTCCCATGTCCCCACTTGACAACAGCATAACCCTGTGCGGAATCTCCAGATTCTGATAAAACTCTTCTGCAACGGCAAGCATTCTTTCATGCTCGTCCCAAGAGTCTTCTGGGCGTGTAAACACAAATTGCTCTATCTTGTCAAACTGGTGTACTCTGAAAATTCCTTTCTGGTCTCTGCCATGGGCCCCTGCCTCTTTTCTAAAACACGGACTGACTCCGGCATATCTTAGCGGAATGTCTTTTCCCTCGATTATCTCGTTTGAAT
>PFFZ01000108.1:0-2622 GCA_002781805.1 Nitrosopumilales archaeon CG15_BIG_FIL_POST_REV_8_21_14_020_37_12 | reverse complement strand
CTAACTCTGACAGCTCTTCTGAGATGCTTTTCATTTCAGCAATTGCTTGCGATGCATCATCACCTGACTTTTTTTTCTGGGAAATCTCCAGTGCCCTCTGGTTTCTATTTTTTCTTAGCTCGTCGGTCTTGATGATAAACTCTCTTCTTTTTTGATCAAAATCAATCAGGGCATCAAGATCAAACTCCACTGCCCTTGCCTTTAGCATGTCTCTTACCATCTGGGAATTTTCTTTGATGATCTTCGGATCTAGCATCTACTCTATCACCTTTAAAGCAACCTGAACGTGTTCCAATACCTCGTCTATTGTGCCAATCAGTTTTCTCATGTCTTCTATCCCCTCAAAATTAAAAACTAGTCTGTTATCAATTTTTTCAACATTTAGACTTAGTCCTTTTGGGAAATTCACATTGTCTGGCTCTATTGCTTTTTTTACAGCTTCGGCCTTTTTCTCTGTGAGATTATTGAGAATTACCTGAACTTGGCACGTTAATGACATTTAACTCCAAATAGCTTAGAAACCCATCTAATTTGTCTTTAGTTATTTTTGCGCCAGCTGCTGCATCGTGGCCCCCTCCTATCCCATCAAACTTCTCGGCACCGGTCCTCATCAGCTCACTTAGGTTGATGGAAGACTTGCAGCCAAATGATTTTCTTGATGAAAACTTGATTGTGTTTTCATCCCCATGTGTTCTTAGTATTACAATCTTGCCGGCATTTTTTGGAGAGCCTGCAATTAGTGATGAAATTGTGCCAGTCATTGTTTCAGGGACTATTCCCTCTCCGTTTACCATTACACAGGTTTCACTTTCAGAAATTCGCCATCTCTCATTTGCAATAATATTCATGTATTCTCTGATCATTTTTCTATAGTCAGTCAGTATGGTCTCGCCTTCCCGCAGAATCTTGTTTCTGTCTCCCATACATATTGCAATTCCAACTCCGGATCTGCTTATCCTTCCACAAGAGTTGAGCATGGTTGAAAACTCTCTCCCGTCACGCAAAAAACTCATCTTGTCTTCTCTTGGAAACGTGTATGTGTATCCAATAAGTTCAGACATTATCTCAGTAGCATTCTTTCCAGATGTGAATTTGGTGATGGCCTCAATTGCCAGCCGCTTTTCTTCCTCGTTTAGATCTGCTGGAACCCTCCACCTCCCACCGTCCTTTAGCTTGATTCCAGAAGAGTTTAGCAGTGACAGACACGTGTCTCTGTTCCAAGTGAGTCCCTCAATAAATGGCTGTGATGTAAATGCCAGTGCATCTGGAAGTGCTCTGGTCTCTCTTCCAACTAAAAGCAAATCCAGATCAATTTCTACCAACCCTTTCTCTTTTGCCGTGTTTACAATCTCAAAATTCTTGCCTGTAAACGACTTTCTCTCGCCTTGGTCTTGCCTGTCGCCCAATGCCGAAACTACAGCTATTGCAGACAAGTCGTCGTTTTTCTCATCTAGTGCAAGTGATGCCAAGTATGCCATACCTCCCGCGCAAATCTCAGAGCCTCCATCAATTCCGTACTTCCATGCATTGAGTACTCTTTGATTGTCGTACTCCTCTTCGGGGATCTGATGGTGATCCAAAACAATCCAATTCTCTCCTAATGTCACGTCCATCTCCTTTGCAAATCCTCCTGCAAGATCTGTAATGACATGAAAGTCTCTGCTGTCCTTTTTCAGCGACTCTATGACCCCCTTGCTAAACTCTTTTGATGTTCTGACTGTACATCTTGCCCCAGCTCGGATCAGGGCTTTGGTAATTATGCTGCCAGAAGTCAGGCCGTCACAATCAATGTGCGTTGTAACGGAGATTGATTTTTTGGATTTTATACATTCATTAATTTTATCTCTGAAAAATGATAACGACTCGTCAAGAGTTTTTGGCATTACTCTAATTGGGCGACCACTGACTTATATTTCCAAGTAGCAGGAATTCTTCCAATCTTCTTGTAGTATACTGAGAGTCTGTGCACCTTGGCCTCAATTAACTCCAATGATCTGACGTTTCTGTTGTCTCCCTTGTTTGCTTTGAGGTGTTTTTGAAGGCCCACTGCCTTTTTTACAATGTTTTCAAGGTCTTCGGGCATCTCTGCTCTGAGTTTGTTTTCCTCCAGAATCTGACCTACTGACTTTTTGGTTATTGGTTTTACCAGTGGAATTGAATGCTGATCTCTTAGTCTGTTTCCTATTTGGCTTGGAGACAGTCCGTCTTTGGAGTATTTTGTCACAAGATCTTCGATCTCTTTGGGACTTTGTGTGATCCATGATGGAGCACGCAGTGTGGATGGTCTAATAGAGTGTGATTTGCCATGCCTATGAGTATGTACTCGTCCCATGACGTGGCTAATTTTAAAACGGAATTAAACGTTACTTATTCGGATCTCGTACATAACCTTCCCAATTTGGGCTTTAGAATAAAAGTTAAATATGTACGCTAGCAACACAACGAACAGGTAAACGGTATGAATAAAACAATACTTTTAGCAGTAACCTTAGCTGCTGTTTTCACCATGGGCTACTATGCAGAGAACACAATCGCATTTGCACAGTACATGGGAAATGTAGGCAGCCAAGGAGAAACCGGAGCATACACCTTAGAAGAAGCACTTGAAATCCAAAGAAGGAG